>QNBK01000054.1 GCA_003644105.1 Spirochaetota bacterium
CCGTACTTCTTATGAACATATTCAATTACCTCGCCCCGGCGTTCGAAGCAGAAGTCGACATCAAAGTCCGGCATACTCACCCGTTCGGGATTAAGAAACCTTTCAAAGAGAAGTTCATATTTGAGGGGTTCTATGTCGGTAATTTTCAGTGCATAAGCTACAATACTGCCTGCACCGGAGCCGCGTCCCGGGCCGACGGGAATGTCATGCCTGCGGGCCCAGTCAATAAAATCCCAGACAATCAGGAAATAGCCGGCGAACTCCATATCAAAAAGAACTTTCAGTTCAAAATCGGCACGCTGAGAAATAGTTTTCTGTGTTTCTTCATCGACATCAGGGTAGCGCACTTTGAGCCCTTCGTAAGTCAGATGCTGAAGGTATGATTCAGGACTGGCAAACTGTTCGGGAATCTCGTAATGAGGCAGCTGAGGACCAGGTTGCGGGATGGTAAGATTGCACTTTTCAGCCAGTTTTACGGTATTCTCAATGGCATCGGGAAAATCCGGGAACACCGAACGCATTTCTTCTTCAGTTTTAAAATAAAACTCGGGATTTTCGGTTTTCAGCCGCTTGGTATCGGTTTGTTTCTTCCCGGTGGAAATGCATATGAAAATATCGTGGGCATTGGCATGTTCTTTTTCCAGGAAATGTATGTCGTTGGTTGCAATAATGGGTATACCGGTTTCTTCATGAAGCCTGCGCATTCCTTTGCGTATGGTTTTCTCTTCGGGTATTCCGTGGTTCATTACTTCCAGATAGAAATTTCCTTCACCGAATAAATCTCTGTAGAACAGGGCTTTACTTTTTGCTTTTTCAAAATCTCCAGCTTGAAGAGCTCTGGGAATCTCACCGGCCATGCAGGCTGTTGAGGCAATCAATCCTTCATGATGTTTTTCCAGCAATTCATCGTCGATTCTCGGTTTGTAGTAGAATCCCTCAATGTAGCCCTTTGAAGTGAGTATCATGAGGTTTCTGTATCCCTCTTCATTGCGGACGTAGAGAACCATATGATGGCTTTTCGGGCCGTTTGTCGGTTTCACAAAACGGCTTCCCGGGGCGACATACACTTCGCATCCTACAACGGGGTTTATTCCTGCCGCGTGGCAAGCCTGTTCGAAATGCAAAGCCCCGAAAAGGTTCCCATGATCGGTTAAAGCAAGATGCTTCATTCCCAGATCGACGGCTTTCTTTACGTAATCGGATATACGGCAGGCGCCGTCGAGTAATGAATAATCGGAATGGTTGTGTAGATGGACAAAGCCGCTCATATTTCCCCCAGCGCTTCAATGATAAGACGGCATTGTAATTCTGTCACCTGCTGATGTGATTCATAAAACTTCTGACAAGTCTTTTTGCGGTTTCTTTTTCGTAGTCCCGCTTCTCCCAGGGTTCTGTTATCGTATCAACAGCATCATCGAGAGATTCAAGTTCTTTTGTGTTTAACCGAAGAGGGCGGCCGGCCATTCCCACTTCCACATCTCTGTCCCTGAGTACACCGGTATAACCGTCGGAAAATGCCATTCTCAGATCTGTGAGAACTTCTTTTTCTACTCTTGCCAGAGCGGTAAAAATAAAAAATCGTTCTTCATCTTCGGTGGGTATAATTTTTTTATAGGTACCGTAATCCCAGGATTCTGTGGGAATACTGATTCGGCATATCAATTCACCTCCTCCCAGTCCCGGTTTTCCTTCAAGCAGCGCGATGGGAAATTTCCTTGTAAGAGATAAGGCTTTGCGTCTGCCGTGTCTCTCTTTCAGACTCCGGGTTTCAACGGTGGTTTCCAGCAGTTGCAGCAGAGGTCTCAAATCTCCGATTTTATCTTTAACCGCCAGATGGCCGCCTATGGTGGCCCTGCAGCGCATGGGCCGGCTGCCGATACGGATAATGGCATCGTAAAGACCTGCAGGCAGAGTGTTTCGCCCAATGGCCGCCAGGCGGTCGAGAGTCATCATTGAGCCGATTTCAAGGCTGTGTTCCGACCTCGATGCTCTAGCCAGTTCTTCCACCATCCCCAGAGAAATAACGTTTTTCGGGAGGCTGATAACGGTTTTATTTTCCGTATAGCGGGAAAGATGAGTCCCTCCGGCCCAGAAAACAGCATCCGCTTCAGACCTGTTCCTTTCAAGGGCTTCACTGATGGATTTGGGGAAGAACACCCTGGGTGATGTGTATTTAAGATTCATGGATACGTTTCTCTCTGAGTTTTGCCGCCCGTAGAATGGCATCCATTACTCTCCTGGTAGAGCAGCAGCTGCAGTTGACTGATTCGGCGGTTTCCCGGACCAGTTCCGCACTGGGTCTCAATGTCTGCCGCAGCAGAGCTTCGGTTGCAAGGGCCCTGGCCGGTGCACAACTGTTGCAGAGTTGGACGTGAGCCGATTTATACCCGCCGACGATATCTGCATAACTCTTTTTGGAAGAAATGCCCTCCATCGTCCAGATATCCTTGAACTTCAGTTCAAAAGCCGGCACAAGACAGGAGAGAACGGGTCTGTCATCCATCAGTATAAGACAGGTTCCGCAGAGGGCATCAGAACAGCTTTGTTGTATTGATTTAATCTGAAAGCTCTCCCGGAGAAGATCCACACTGCGGTGATGAGGCATAGTATCGATTTCTACAGGATTACCGTTGAGAAAAAAGGAAATTATCATTTTGCCATTCCCCCGGTACGCAGCTGTTCCGGTGTTACGGGTATTCTGCTGATTATAACCCCTGAAGCCTGTCTGACAGCCTGCAGATATGCAGCGGGAATCATCAGCCAGGGAAGTGTCGAAACATCCTTGGATATACGTTTATTACCATTGTTGTAAAACTGTATATCAACCAGAGTTGCCTCTTTTTGTTCATTGCCTGTATGACACCAGCGGAGTGTTTGTTCAACGGATATCTCTACAGCAGATTTGGCAAAATCAGGCATCAGCAACTTGCCTCCGTCAATAACAAGCCAGATCTGTGTGGGTATCACCTCCATGGTAACTGTAGATACGGCAATTTCCACTATTCCCACACCCCATGAGATATTTTCAAAAGGGGAGCCTTCGAGGAGGTTGGGGTTCCAGCTTCGATTTCCGCTTCGTCGTCTGCTGCGATTAACGGATATGGGCAACGGGTCTCTGAAACGGCGTTTTAAGAGGTCGTTTCCCGCCAATTCCAGAAGTTTTGTATAAATTGATACATTTCGCCCCAGAAGGGAGGGCCCGGCTTCCTGATTCACCTTGATTTTTCTATTGGTAAAGTTGATGGATTTATCCTCAATCCCGAGTATTTCCCCAGTCATATTCGACCAGGCTCTCTCCAGCGGGCCGCCATGATTGAGAGATGGCATCTCAATGGTGAGTTCACCGTCTTTATCCAGAGTGAGAGTTAAAAAAGCCGACCCCAGATCTTTCGGAGAAGAGAGAAAACCGTTTCCGAACCACCCGCAGCTTAAACCTATTCCCCGGTAGAATTCAGGTTCACTGTCAAGATGATGACGGCTCAGTCGTGTCTGCTCAAAAGATGCGCTCTTCCGCTCAAAATCAGATAGGTTCAGAGCTGTGTTCAGCATGTCTTTCATGGGAAAGTCTTTGGGCAGCACAATCCCGGGACCGAATGCCTGTCCGGGAACGGGAAAAGACTCCCGATGCCATCCTCCAGGGGGGGAGAGGCTGAGCTCTGCGACACGGGATGCGAATAATTCACCGGCTAAGAAACCCAATTCAAAACCTGCTCCCGGGCCGAAGGTTGACGGCGGGGATGCTTCATGGCTGATGCGACCGAGAATTGAATAGTTTCTGCAGGGGTAAATACTGAACAATCCGAGGAGAACCCGTTCAAAGAACTCTTCCTCCAGGGGGAATACGGCTCCGCAGAAGAGGGTGAATATTATCTCAAGTGCCGTAATTCGACCCTCAGCATCAATGGCGCCGCGTATATGAAAGTCACCACCGGGATAGCCGGGTGCTGTACTGTTGATTCTCACAGATTTTTTTGCCCGGTTGGAAAGTAATGCAGCCTGACAGGCTGTTACAGTAGGGAACCATAGCTCTTTGTTGGAGCCGGGGCTGACGGGGTAGGTTCGTACATGTATATTTTTTTTATCAGTCTTCAGGGCGGCAGCAACATTTTGCCTGATACTGCCCGGCCATGAAGATGCCGCATGAATCGTGTAATTGGCACCGTCTTTTACACAGACGACTGTCTGAGCTGCTGAGGATGGAGGTGTTTGGGGAATCTCGATTCGTTCTTCGATAACCTGAAATGCTTTCGAAAAGGCCTCTACGGTGGAACCCTTTTCTATAAGCTTTTCTGAAACAAGGGGTTCTGCATTCCCTTCCGGCGGGGCTATCTCCATTTTAACCCGGGAAATCCATTCATCGACTTCAGTGGTATTCAGTCCGGCCGCCGCCAGAATCGGCTGTCCTTCCCAGAGTATTATTTTCCCGGTGAACAGGGGCACGGGTACCCCTGCAAACCTGGTTTTTCCCGGAGAATCTTTGCCTGTAATGCATACCATACCCGGGGGCAGTTCGGGCAGTTCGATAGATTTAATACGTCCGGATGCAGCAGGAGCTTTTAAAAATCGGCCGCTGAGAACGCGTTTTCCCCCGGCATCACCGGGTTTTTTGAGGCGTCCTGACATCTTTTCAGAGAGTGTTCTGCCTTCATCCATGAATCTTTTCCCCAAGAGTTTCTCTGATAGCGCCGATAATGCGTTTCTGTTCTTTCCAGCGTAAACCGGGCCACAAAGGCAGAGAAAGACTTCGCTGAAACAGGTTATCGGCAACGGGAAAATCAGACGCTTCAAGATTGTATTCGGTTTTCCAGTACGTCATTCTATGCAGAGGGATGAAGTGAACAGAGCTTCCAATTCCTTCCCTGTCAAGCTTCCCGGCCAGATGGTTACGCACTTCACTGCCTGTTGTGTGGATGATGTACAGATGCCAGGCATGCCCCCGGGTATTCCGGGGCAGTTCCAGATTCGATATTCCACCAAGAGCTGAAGAGTACCTTTCTGCCAATTTTTGACGTTGTTCAAGCAGGTAATCGGCTTTTTTCAATTGTACATTTCCGATGGCTGCTGAAAGATCGGGCATGTTGTACTTGAATCCCGGAGCGGTAACGTCGTACTCCCATGATTTAACATCAGAATCAGCCGCATACCGGTTCCACACAACCCGGTCTATACCGTGAAGACGCATCAGTTCCATTCGTTCAAAATATTTTTTGTTCCGGGTAGCCACCATTCCGCCTTCACCGCTGGTAATGGTTTTAGTGGCATAGAAGGAGAACACTCCGATATCCCCCAGGGTTCCCGCCATACCCTCACCGGTTCTTGAGGGAAAGGCATGAGCGGCGTCTTCCACTATGGCTGCATCAGTGTTCCCTAAAGCATTTCTGATGGCATTGATATCGCATGGATAACCGGCCAGATGAACCGGAATTACCGCTTTGATTTTTTTCCCAGCAATATCTGCAGTAATGACGGCTTTTTCAAGAGCATCCGGGTTCATGTTTCCGGTAGATTCATCGGAGTCGATAAATACCGGGTTGCCGCCTAAGTACCTGACAATCTCTGCTGTTGCGGTAAATGTCATTGAAGGAACGGCTACAAGGTCTCCAGAACCGATGCCAACGGCTTCCAGGGCCAGATGTAAACCTGCGGTAGCTGAATTCAAACTCAGGGTTTTTATCTTTTCCTTTCCCGGAGGATCGGAATCGTGCAGAAAACCGGCAAAGGCTTTCTCGAAAGCCAGGGCTTCGGGCCCGGTTGTCAGCCATCCGCTTTTTATTACCCTTCGTGCGGCTTTCCATTCAGCTCTTCCCATTGAAGGCCTGGAAAATGGAATTGATTTAGTATTCCGGTTCATTTTCCGGGCCTGCCAAAGCGGGGAAATACCGGTTGATGATTTTTCTCAATGCGTGCCGGTTCCGGAAGAGTTCAGGTTGTTCAGAATCCAGTTTTACCACCGGTTCAAGTTCCCCGATTATTTTACTGACTGTTTCCTTCACTCCGGAAGGAAAAATAATTTTTACAATACGGGGGTGCTCGGTGTCTACAGGTTGTTCATCATCAGACCATAGGCGTTCGATTTTCTTTTCTCCCGGACGCATACCTACGAAGGTGATGGGGATACTCTCTTCATCGTAGCCGTAGAATTTAATCATCTGCCTTGCAAAATCCACTATTCTCACCGGATCGCCCATGTCCAGCATGTACAAACCGTTATCTGCGGAAAGACCTGCAGTTTTAATTATCAGGCTGACAGCTTCAGGAATCGTCATAAACCAGCGTCTGGCATCGGGATGGGTAACGGTTACCGGTCCCCCTGAGAATATCTGTTCCTTGAAAAGAGGCATAATACTTCCCCTGGATCCAAGGACATTACCAAAACGCACCACCATAAAATCCTGACCCTTATCTCGCTGGGAAAGAACCAGCATCTCTGCAATTCTTTTACTGGCACCGTACATGGAACTGGGATTAACAGCTTTATCCGTAGAGATGAGTACAAAACGCTGTGTACCGGCGTTCACCGCTGCATCAATCAGGTTCCGGGTTCCAATCACGTTGTTTTTCATGGCTTCCACAGGGTTGTGTTCCATCATGGGAACGTGTTTATGAGCGGCACCATGAAAAACTACGTCGGCTTTCAGCCTGCTGAGAAGAAAGTTGATGTAGTCTTTATCCTGCAGCTCACCGATTACCGGTACAATAATGGCTTTTTCCCCGACACCGGCATCCTGCAGTTTCCGTAATTCCCGTTCAATTCCCCAGATGCTGTTTTCACCATGACCGAGAATGTACAATCTTTCGGCTCCGCCGTAGAGAAGCTGCCTTGATAACTCACTGCCGATACTTCCTCCGGCACCTGTAATCAGTACACGCTTTCCCCTCACGTAGGAGAGACTCTCTTTTAAATCGATGAGAACCGGTTCTCTTCCCAGAAGGTCCTGGGGGTCCATATCCCGGGCCTGGACAAAGTGAGGGTCTGCCGTAACCAGCTGACTGACAGAGGGAAGAATACGAATCCTGGTAAAATTTGCTCGACGAAGGGCTTCATATACCTGATTAAGTTGTTTTCTTGATACTGAAGGGAGAGCCAGCAGGGCTTCGGCATCATGCCCCCTGTCCAGAATACCGGCACACGCACTTACCGGTCCCAATACAGGGATACCATCTATCAGAGTTCCGATTTTATTCCGGTTATCGTCCAGGAACGCCACAACATCACCGATGACGCCGTTGGCGTTGATTTCCCTGGCAATGGTCCGGCCGAAATCTCCGGCTCCAACTATGTATATATGCTTGCCTCTGGCCATGTTTAAAAATGTAGCATCGAATTGATCTGTAGGACAGCCTAAACTTGCAATCGGTATCACCGAAACTAATTAATATGAACTTAATTATCAGAAAATCAGTAATCCTCATGCTTTTTCTCAGCAGCTCGCTATCTGCTTCATCTTTAACACTGCTGATTGAGACAAAAGATTCGATGCCCAGGGAAGAAATGGACATTCAGGAGAAAACCAGAGTTGTTTCACTGGAATCAGGTGTAATGGATGTCCTGTTTGATAAAGGACATATTTTTTTCAATATGTTTTCTTTGAAAGGTGATGATTCATCATCCGAGTCGGAAATGGAAGTTTTAAACTACGCAAAAGAACTTGGTGCCGGGTTTCTGCTGGTGCTCAATCCTGGTGAGAATGGTGCCGCATGGCATTTACTGCGGGTGGACCCAAGGTCTGGTGGAGGAGAAGGTTTTGTAAATCTGAGTGATACGGATGATACCAAGAAACCCGGAGAGCGTTGGGCCATAATGGGTACAATGCTGGCAGAAGAGGTTGTTCCTCTCATCCATTAACTTTGCGCCGAAAAACTGCCGATGAGTATTCAGAGGAGAGATTTGCCGTGAAAAAATATTCAGCTGTCCTGACACTGTTTTTTCTTACATTCGCCATTAGCGCCCAGTCTGTATGGACCGGGAATGCTTCAGTTGGCGGATCTTCCGACTTTCCAGGGAAGTCTGATGTGTTCAGAGCGGCCTCAAACTCTTTTCCTGAGGGCACTGTGTTGAAGGTAACTAATCCTCGAGGCGGTGCAGAGGTAGATGTGACTGTAACAGGTCGCCTGAAAACTCCGGGTATTTTTATTCTGATTGAAGAAGAGGCCGCATCCAATATCGGGTTGCCGTTTGATCATGTGCTGCCGGTGCGGGTTACCCCCATCGCTCAGGCTTCCGAGGTGGAACCGAAGGCTGTTTTAGAAGAAACCGGAGAGCTCACTGAAGATACCGATTACAATCCGGCTTCAGGTATTCCTGAAAATCCGATGGTAAAACCGGCTGAGAGCGAAACCATCGTTACCTACAATCTGGCCGACGAAAAGCCGGAAGCGGAAAATGATAAGAACTCTGAATATGACGCATCTTCCGAGATTCCTGATGAGACTGCGGGAAGTAAAATATTTTTTCTTACACCCTCGGATCTGCGTCCTCCAGAGGTTCCTGCGTCAGTCGGTAAAGCAGAAATATCAGAACCCGTGTACACATCAGAGAACGCAGAACAATACGTACAGGTAGGGTCTTACCGAAGTCGAACCGTCCTGGAAGATGCTTTGAATGGATTGAAGGCTATCGCACCTGTTTACCCTTTAAGTGTCGATTCTGTTTCGAATAAAGATGGTACGATTTACAAACTTCTCATCGGTCCGTTATCCCCGGCTGAAATCGGTATTGTACTCAAGACGGCAAGGTCGACTGTTTTCCCTGATGCATTTCCCTATTCCCCATGAATGATTCTGATGTAAGCCTCGAAGATGCGGCCCGGATACTCATCGATGCCGGTTGGGGAGTACATCCGCCACAGCAGTATCTTGATGACATGGATTCAAGCTTTCTTTCGATATGGGAGAAAGTGAAACCTTATACTTTGATTTCCCCTGAGCGCGGGTGGGCACTGGCCGAAGCGGTACGGTATGTCTGCCGTTCGGGAATTAGCGGTGATATCGCCGAGTGCGGCGTATGGAAGGGCGGAGCATGTCTTCTGGCTTCGCTGGTATTGGAAGAAGAGCAAGATGATTCAAAGCGACGCATCTGGCTCTATGATACTTTTACCGGCATGGTTGCACCCGGGGAAGAAGACCGTATCGCATCCAGCGGTGAGGCCCTGAGTGAAAGAAATCCCGAAGGCTGGTGGAGTTCCTCTCTCAACGAGGTGAAACAAACCTTAACCCTGAGGAATCCGGGGTCAATAAACTACAAATTTGTAAAAGGACCGGTTGAAGAAACCCTTAACTCAGAGATACCTGAACAGCTGGCGATTCTCAGACTCGATACTGACTGGTACGAATCAACGATGAAGGAACTTGAGGTTCTCTACCCAAGGCTCGTACCCGGCGGAATCCTGATTATAGATGATTATGGACATTTCACCGGAGCCAGGAAAGCCGTGGATGAATACTTCAGAGATTTGGGAGAACCGGTACTGTTACATCGCAGTGACTATACCGGTAGAGTCCTGATGAAGAAAAACCCTTCGGTGCCGGTAGTCTGATACCCAATCCAGAAACCCGGCGCTCTGCACCGGATTATTGGAGAAATCCATTCCCGATAGTTCTTCGGACATTGAGTTAAAGCATTCGGACTCGCCTCTTATTGTGAAGGATGTATGCAGTTTGCATCCATCGGACAGTTCACGGGGCCGTTTTACTTTTCTGCGCTCAGCCCGTGAGAGTTCTTTATCATGATACTCATAATTGACAAAAAAGGGTTTTTTCGAGATATCTGCAGACTGAGGTTCCCAAACCCGCAGGATTACTCCTGAATCTCTAACGGCCAGATTAGTGGATGAAAGATCGACGGGAAGTGCCTTATTTATCACTGTCGACCATCCCTCTTCATCCGTTGATACACTCAAAGCGTGTATACTCACCCCTGATTCAGCGGCATGGCTCAACGCGATACAAAAAGAGGGGTCTGTGTGCGGATTGGGTGAGAATACCTGTGCCGAAGGATTCATTACGGTAAAGAATACAGCGGCGGAACATCCCTTTCCGGGACTGGAAAGTTCTCCAAGATGTTTAACCGCTCTGGTTGACGGAGCATCGGGAAAAAGGGCTCTCCCCTGTTCCACAAGGGTACATGCCTTCACCTCCGCCCATATTTTCTTTGTTCCTTTAGTCAGCAGCCAGTCCAGACGGGATTCTCCCAGGGTCTTTTCCCCTTCGGCCTGATAACCTGGAAATAACTGCGGCAGTACAAGTTGGCCTACCAGGCCATTGGATCGAGCCGACACCAGGGGGATAACTGTTTCCCTGTATATGGCGGCGGCCAGGGTAAAGCGGGTTTTTCTTTCGGGTTTATCCGCTTTTTCAAGTATGAGCTTCCTTCCCGGCAGGAGAATCTCTCTGAGGCGGCCGGGATTCGGACAGTGGGTTTTCACTATTCCTGCATCTGTGCGGGCCAGCACGATGAAACGGTTGGGTCTTTGGAAGAACTCCGCAAATCCACCGGGTATAAAGGATCTGTAGCCTGACAATACTATCGGGTCCAGTTCCGCAACATGCTTACCATTTCATCACTGTCCCATTCCAGAGCGCCGGTGGCTGCAGCAACCGCATTACCATCTCTGTCTATTAAAATTGAGGTGGGCAGGGCCGTTACACCCACTGCCATGGCCGCTTCAGCATTGATATCCAGGTATACGGGGAAATCAATTCCAAACTCTGCGGTAAAAGTTTTTACCATATCCCCGGGTTCCTTGACATTTACCGGGAGCATCACGAAATCACCGCTGTTCAGCTTATCTGTAAGTTTCCCCATAGAAGGCATCTCCGCCCGGCATGGAGGGCACCAGGTGGCCCAGAAATTAAGAAGCAGTACATTACCTCTGTAGTCACTCAGCTTTTTTATATCACCGTTGATATCGGTAAAAGTGATATCAGGAAACTCTTTTCCGTCGTGTATAAGTCTGAAACCCAATGCGGTTAATTGACTGTTCTCCGGTATGTTACTCTTATCAGAGCAGCCTGAAAACAGTACGGATACGGTGATTAAAAGAATTAAAGCCGGTATGTAGTTTGTTTTTTCATTCATAACAACCTTCATTATCGGACAGACATGAGGATAAGTGCCAGAGCATTGTGAATAGCATGGGAGAAAAAAAGGGGGAACAGCCTTCCCCGGCGCATGAAATACAGAGTGTACAGAGAGCCGGATATTGCAGCAAAGAGAAATCCATTCCAACCCTGCCAGATATGAAGAGAGGCAAAGAACAAAACAGGAAGGCTGAAAACAAGCCAGCCGGGCCACCCGGCACTTTTCATTCCGTTTATCAGCCAGGAGCGAAAGAACAGCTCTTCGCTGAGGGCGGTAACCAGGGCGAAAATACAAATCAGCAATATACCTTTTACGCCATGTATGCTGACGCTGTAAGAACCATCGGCAGCTGGAAAGATGAAACTCAGTATGGTTGTGAACGTAAGAAACAGGATAATAAACGGGATATCTACTGCAGCAGGGCGTTTCCACCCCCGATGTTCCCTGTTCTCAGTTGTGCCATGCAGAGAAATGAACAGTAGAATAAGCAGGATCGGGAGGCTTTTTACAATAGATATTGAGACAGTCCGATTATCAAGTGATATTGTATTTTCTACGGGCTGCCGGAAAAATAAAGGAATTAGAAGGGCGGCTGTGATTAATAATGTTATGATATAGAAGCTATTACGCTCAATCATTCCTTTCATGAGGTGATTTTAACGGCCTGAAGCCGATAATGGAATAAAGTATGTGGATAATTTTACTTGTCTTATTGATAATTACTCTTTTTTTTGTACTCAGTAAGCCCGGGAGATTGCATTCTCCGAAACTGGGAGGCCGGGGCAGGGTGGAGTTTTACTCAAAAGGGATGGATGCCGGTTTTTCTTTACAGGAAATAAATCTTCTCTGGTCGGCATCTCAAAGGGCCGATTTAATGAACCCGCCGGCTATTTACGGATCGGTAGAGGAGCTGGATAAGGCCATTAATCAGATTGCCGGAGAAAGGAAATTTTCCGAAAGAAAGGGTGTTGAGCCGGAAACAGTTATTCTCAAGAAGCTTTTTGATTACAGAAAAAAAGTTGAAATGGGTAAACCAAAATATCGCTCCGGCCTGAAAAGCACCCGAAATATCGCCATCGGTCAACGGCTTACAATTCGAGCGGACGGTGTGGGTGTGTATTCCTCCAAGGTAGTTGAAAATGAACAGGGCTACCTGACGATGACAATACCTGTGGGAGATCCTCTTCCCGGAGGTTTCAGCTGGAGACAGGTAAAACTCAATATTTATTTCTGGAGAAAAGAAGATGCTGGATATTTCTTTCAAACCCGGGTTATTGACAAATTCTACGACAGGCACAATCTCCTTTTCAGAATCTACCATAGTGATAATATCCTGCGGAGTCAGAAAAGACGGTCGGTAAGGGCTCCTGCAAGAATCTCCGCACGTCTATACCCCCTGAAAAGCCTGGAAGATGCCAATCAGTGGATGGAGTCTTCCCCGGGGCTCAGCTGTCTGATTGTGGATCTCTCAGAGGACGGAGCCGCATTGAAGATTGGAGGCCGGGGCAAAAAGAACCTGCCCTTTAAACTGCAGTTCAAGATAAGGGATGAGATTGTCGTACTTCCCGGTGTTGTAAAGCGGGTTCAGTATAAACCGAAGCCTGATGAATCAACTCTTCATGTTGAGTTTCTGCCCCCCGAAGAAAATACCCGGATGATTCTACTTTCCTATGTCTTTGATATCGACCGCAGCCGGGCCAAAGGTGAAAACGTCGCAGAGAACGATACGCTTAACGTTATTTCCGGTATCTCATCGGAAAGTGACGCAGCTCCGGAAAAACCGCAGAAATCGCAGAAACCGCAGAACTCGGAAAAGTCAGAGGAAATAGAAGAAGAAACGGTAGAAGAATTAGAGAGCGTTGAAGAGGATTAATGCCCCGCTGTATTGATTTACATCGTCTGTGTTATTAGTTTTCAGATATAGACTGATAACTTGGGGTATTTCATGAAGA
>QNBK01000055.1 GCA_003644105.1 Spirochaetota bacterium
CAAGGAGATAATTACTCTGGGTGGGAAGGACATCAACTCCCGGGCCTGGCTGAACCGTTTCGGCTTTGCCGGCAACGATCAGGGTAAGAAAGTCGGAAACCTCTCCGGCGGGGAAAAAAACCGTCTGAATCTGGCTCTGGTTCTTCAAGAGGAAGGTAACCTTCTTCTTCTGGACGAACCCACAAACGATCTGGATGTTGCCACTATCCGGGGGTTGGAAGAAGCTCTGGAGGCCTTCCCGGGAACCGCCATTATCGTCAGTCACGACCGCTGGTTCCTCGACCGTATAGCCACTCACATTCTGGCCTTCGAAGGAGAAGGCCATACCATCTGGTTTCCTGGAGGATGGAGTGAGTATGATGAAGACCGGCACAAACGCCTGGGCAGTGATGCGGACATCCCGAAGCGCCTCAAATACCGCAGACTCACCCGGGATTGAGAATGAGATTTTTCAAATTGACCTCTGGCAAGCTCAGCCCCGGGGCATTACTTATTGTTCTATTGCTTTCAACCCCGGGGATTCTTTCCGCCCGGGCTGCCGCTGCTGTCAGTGATACACCCCTGATAGTCGGCGCCGTACAATTCGCTGTATCAGAAGAGGTGTATCAGAGCATAGAGACTTTCCGCAGCGCCCTGGAAGAATCCCTGGACCGCCTCGAAGCAGAGGCGGCCTCCACCGGCACCGGCCGCCTGAACCTGGCAATCTTCCCTGAATACACATCGGCCTTTCTCGGTCTTTCATTTCTCAGTTCTGAAGAGACTGCGTCCCTTGCAGCCGATACTGCGGATAACCGTTCCCTTGTAGGCTGGGCCCTCAGGATGGCCGAACCTCAAATAATCTCCATCTGGGCTGAGATAGCCCGGGAACGGGGATATGCCATCCTTGCAGGAACTGCTCTGATTCTGGATACCGATGGAAATATCCGTAACAGGGCCCTGCTGTTCTCTCCGGAAGGAGATATGATATGGACCCAGGACAAGGTATTTCCCGGTGCCCCGGAAATAGAACTGTTAAATCTGAAAACCGGTAAAATCTCCGATGTATACTCTTTCGAAATAAACGGGTTCAAAATCGTAACAACGATATGTCGTGACACCTATCACCAGGAATGGGAGGAGGCTCTGCCTGAAGCTGATTTGTGGATAGACATCAAGGCCAACGAGCTGCCATTTACCCGGGAGTACTACGATGAAGCCCTGGCGGCGCGCCTGCCGAATTCCCCGATTGATACCGGTTTTACAGTAAGCCTTTCGGGAGATATCCTGGGATTTACTTTTACCGGTCCTACAGAATTTCTGAAAGATGACGGCGGTGTAACCACCATAACTGCTGCAACTTCTCCCTATGAAAAGAATGCCGTTTCAGTAATCAGAATACGGTGAGTTTCCGGCAATAGCCCCCGAGGTATTGACCCCGATTAAATCCAGAGGCTAATTTGTTCCAATGAGAAGAGACATCGTGCACATCGGGGCCGGTCAGCTCCGCTACGAAATCAGGGAAATCGTTCAAACTGCCCATGAACTGAATAAACTGGGCAGAGTAATTATCTGGGAGAACATCGGCGACCCTGTACAGAAAGGTGAACCCATGGCCGGCTGGATAAAGGATATAATCAGCTCTCTGGTCAGTAAAGATTTCAGTTATGCCTACACCGCATCCGCCGGAGATCCTGAAACCAGAGCATTTCTGGCCAAAGGGGTAAATGCCAGAGGCGGTGCTCAGATCGGGCCGGATGATATTCTTTTCTTCAACGGTCTTGGAGATGCTGTATCAACTCTCTTTACCCATCTTCGCCGGGAAGCCCGGATACTTGGACCGTCACCGGCCTACTCCACCCTCTCCTCGGCCGAGGCTTCTCACTCGGGATATGAACACCTCACCTACCGTCTTGATCCTGAAAAGCAGTGGCAGCCGGATATTGATGATATCAGAATGAAAGTGAAATACAACGATTCAGTCGCCGGTATTCTGCTTATCAACCCCGACAATCCCACAGGTGCCGTTTATCCCCGGTCCACACTGGAAGAAATTGTGAAAATAGCCAGAGAGCACGATCTTTTTGTTCTCTGTGATGAAACCTATTCCAACATCGTATACCCGGGTATAAAGACCGCTTCATTAAGTGAAGTGATCGGTGATACTCCCGGTATCGCCCTCCGCAGCATATCCAAGGAGTTTCCCTGGCCCGGTGCCCGCTGCGGATGGATGGAAGTGTTCAATCAGGATAAAGATGATGTTTTCCGACGGTACATCACCAGCCTGCTGGATGCCAAAAGACTGGAAGTCTGTTCCACTACCCTCCCGCAAATGGCGATACCCCTGGTATTCTCAGACTCCCGGTATCCCGGGCATATAAAACGCCGGGCCAAAATGTTCTCAGACCGAGCCGATGAGGCGGTTTCCATACTTTCAGATATCCCGGGTATTACCGTTATAAAACCCAGCGGAGCCTTTTATCTGACGGTGGTTTTTAATACGGAACTTCCTTCCAGCGGCCCCATTCCTGCTATTGATAATCCTGCAATTGCCGGGAGAGTCAGCGAAATAGTAGCCGATGTCGCTCCGGATAAACGTTTTGTATACTGGCTTCTGGGAGCTACAGGAATCTGTACCGTTCCGCTAAGCGGTTTCTGTACCAAACTGCCGGGATTCCGGGCTACTCTGCTGGAGAATAACAATAAGAAACGGCGACAGACGTATAACACTCTTGCTGTAGCCATAAGAACCTATTTGAACTGATACTGATGTTATCCGAATTTGCCTTTTGGATAATATATATGTATTTTCCTATGAGCATAAACAAGCCGGCGGCGAAACCCGCCTTAAGGAGTACAATATGGCGGAATTTCTGACATCTGAGACATTTAAAGAGAAAGTATTTGATTATGCCAATGAAAAAGAGTGGAAGTACAAAAGTGATCTTCCCGGCATCATCGATTTTTATGCCGACTGGTGCGGCCCCTGTAAAATGGTAGCACCCATCATTGAAGAGCTTTCCACCGAATACGAGGGAAAACTGAATGTATGGAAAGTGGATACAGAAGCCCAGCAGGAATTAGCCGGTGCATTCGGCATTCAAAGCATTCCCTCCATCCTTTTTATTCCTGTAGACGGCCAGCCCCAGATGGCTGCCGGAGCTCTTCCCAAAGCCACTTTTGAGAAGATTATCAAAGAAGAACTCGGGGTGAAGTAACAAAGGTTTTTTCCATCAGGACTCTTGTTGACATGAAAACAGGATTCCTATATCTTTGCCTACGATCAATCCCCTGTAGCTCAGTTGGTAGAGCGGGTGGCTGTTAACCACTAGGTCGGGAGTTCGAGTCTCTCCGGGGGAGAGAATAGAGTCGGTACTTCGGTACCGGCTTTTTTTCGGCCCGACCGGGATTTTCGCCAATACACCTGCGGTGTTTCGGCTGCGTCGGGAGTTCGAGTCTCTCCGGGGGAGTAAGACCTTTGCGTAAATCGCAAGGGTCTTTTTTATCTACAGACTCTCACGGAGTACTCACCTCCTGTATCAAAGCCAGTTCAGAAAAAAAGACCATGTGTAACGGGCAATGCGCATGTAGCTTTATGGGAGGTATCATCCTTCATGCGAATGAGTCCATAAGAAAGGCGCCAGAGGTTAATTAAAAGAGTAATAAACAGTCTCATTCCCCAGAGCAAGTCCTGAACCCGGAGTCGCCGCCGGCGAGTTACTCTCCGAGAACGGTTACATCCATAGGAAAACCCTGAAGTGAAGCCCGAGGCCTCCGGTAAGTGATTTCGGTACTGGCGGTGATACCCAGGAGATAATACCTCGGACAGGTTTCCAGGCCTCTCGGCAGCTGACGGTCAGCTGCTTTCGCGGATAACCAGAGCCGGTTTAACATATTCCTGAATCGGCTCATCAGAAGTATCGTCGAAAAGTAAAGACCGGATACGCTTCGAAGCCTTATCGGCGAGCTCTTCACGAGGCTGGTGGATGGTAGTCAGCGAAGGAAGGGTCATCCGACCCACCGGACTATCATCAAAACCAATGACTTTCAGATCTTCCGGTACACGGATACCCTCCTCCTTCAAAGCGTTCAGGAAACCGAATGCCGCGATATCAGCCGGAATGAAAATACCATCGTATTCTCTTAAATGTATGTGATTCTCCTTAACAAGACGGTAGCCGCCTTTATAGCTGCAGTCACAGGAAAAAAAACCTTCAACATCGACGATGAATCCGGCTTCTTCAAGAGCACTGAGACAACCCAAAGTCCTCTGCCGGAACTCCTCCGCCTCATTTTCATCAATCCTGACCACTTGTATCTTCCGGCAGCCGGAATCGATGAGATGCCGGGCGGCCAGATGCCCGCCCTCATAGTTATCGGTAAAAAAACAATCGACGGAGTCCCGGGATATGCCGTCGGAAATCATGTGTATGTGAACAATAGGCAACTTGTGCACTTTAATGAGTTCATAATCCTCACGTCTGATTTCCGGATGGATTATGACGAATCCGTCTACCTTGTTCTGACGGATCAGTCGGGCGATATTACTCTGTCCCGACTGATCGTTGTAGGCCTCTACAACCAGGGCGTCAAGACCGACTCTTTCAAGGCTATGCCGGAGATCCCTGAAAAGTTCGTTGGTGTACAGGGAGCTGCGGAAATCGTTCAGTACTGAATAATAAAGAACCCCGATAATTCCGGTCTTTCGGTTCTTCAGGCGCCGGGCTCCCTCGTTGAACTCAAAATCCATCCGGTCCGCGATGGCTTGGATTCTCTCCCGGGTAACGGAACTGATGAGAGGGCTGCCGTTGAGAGCACGAGACACGGTTGAATGACTCACCCCCACCAGTCTTGCGATATCCTTGATGGTCGGCTTACCCGGCAAATTCCAACCCCTCATCTTCAGCTGATGTAATCCAGCCACTTCCTTTGGTTATCCAACATAGTGTCCACCATTTCCCTCATTCCATGGTATTTATTTACCACCGGACAGGCCAGTACGGCCTGGATTACCAGATCCCGACTTCCGGTGAGGATCGCATCAACGGTGAGATCGTAGACCCCGGCATAGTTGCGGATCAGTGCTCCGAAGCCCTTGGGGTAGGAATCGAAACGGACACCCGTGACACCACGATGGTCAACTGTAGCAGGGAGTTCCACAGCGATGCCGTCTGGAAAATCAGGTATGGCGCCGTTATTGAGAACGTTCACCGCCATTTCTTCATAGCCTGAATCGTTAATGATGCCTTCCATGATTGGAACAACCCGCTCTCTCAGGTTATCCGTGATTTCAGACCAGGTCTGATTCGACAATGCGTGACGATAAAATTCATAGAAATCCAGAATCCCCTGATGGTCAGCAACATCCTGCGCCCATGAGATGTATTCACCAAGATGGCTGTCCAGGGTGATGGGAAGCAGCCGGTATGTTTCCATTATGGCCCGGAAGAGACTGCGGTCGGACCAGGGTCTGAAGCTTTCCCTGATATCTATTTTCCACTTTTCGAGGGCACCCTCGGTTTCCGGAACGACACCGGTACGACGAGTGTAATCCCATAATTCGGAAAACCCGGGCTCCCGTTCAAAGAACGCCGGGGCTTTTTCAAGGATGTCAGGATATGCATCTTTGCCGGTTTCTATGTATGCGGCTTCCAACAGAACACTGAAATGATTCAGGCCGGCGGCACGCATACGAATGTTTTTCAAATCAATGTTCAGAATTTCCGGGAGGTATCGTTTCAGGGATGCGATCTCATGACAAAGGCCTACAAATCTCAATTTGGGATGCTTTCGCAATACCGCCGTCGTAATGGCCGTCATCGGATTGGAATAATTGAATACCACCGCATCCGGACATATGTCGACAATGTCGTCGCAGATTTCCAGAATGGGGGGCGTTATTCTCAGTGCATGAAAGATACCGCCGGGACCGCCGTTCTCACCATACACCTGAGGGATTCCGTACTGCATGGGGACTTTCCAGTCCATGTCCCAGAGGGCAAAACGATCCCCGACTTCGATGGAGATGATAACAAAATCGGCTCCTTTCAGGGCCTCTTTTCTTTTCGTTGTGGCAGTAATTGTGAAGTCAAGCCGGTGAGTTTCGAGATACTCCAGTGCCGTCCGAGAAACCTTCTCCAGAGCTTCCCCGTTAACGTCCATCAGGGACACTTCCGCCCCTTTTAAAACGCTGCTTTGAAATATATCCCCCAGGGTACCGATGCCGAACTGGGCGCTTCCAGCTCCAAATAGTGCGATTTTCAAGTGTCTGACCTCCATGCACACGTTTGCATCCTGCAATTGTACAATATTTTATCGAGAAATATCAATCCATGACATCATGCCCGATCGACGGAAACGATCAATTCGGATTCAAGCCTGTATCGGGATCCATAAACCTCAACATCAATCGGCGGGCCGACACGAAGGTTCAACCGGACCTTATCCCGGGCGGCCTGAACTTCGATGGAGGAAGCCCGATAGTGGATACGGAAACTGAGAGTTTTCCATTTAGACGGAAGCCTGGGGGAAAAGGAAGGGATTGGGCCGGCGGGTCGAAACCCTCCGAAACCCCAGACCGTCGCCAACCATGCCCCCCCCATGTTCGCGACATGGATTCCGTCCCGGGTGTTCTTATGACTATCATCAAGATCGAGAGCGGCAGTCTCGGCGAAATACTCATAAGCCTTATCCGGATCGCCGAGCTGTGCGGCAAGAATTGAAAACGCCGCATAGGAGAGGGATGAATCATGAGTGGTGATGGATTCGTAATATTTAAAACTGTTTCGGAGGGTTGATTCTCTGCCTTCCCCCCCCAGAAGGATATAAGCCAATACAGTATCCGCCTGCTTACAGACCTGGAAACGGGACAGTGTCATATGATGGTAATGAAGGAGAAGGGGATATTTATCCTCGGGAGTTCCCTTAAAATCCCATACCGGTTTCTGAAGAAAAGAATCATCCTGGGGATTCATATCCAGCTCTGCATCGTAGGGCAGAACCATGGCATGCGCGGCTTTCGTCCAGTTCCCGACTTCGTCTTTCCCCAGATTTATCCGATCACCAAGTTCAGAAAGTACCGCCGGATATGAACGTTTCAGCAATTCAAAAATCTCAATGGCTGTTTTCAGGTTCTTTTGAGCCATTCGGTTGGTGTAGTAATTGTTATTCACCAGACATGTGTATTCATCCGGTCCGGTAACGGTATTGATATGAAAAGCGGATCCCGAGAAGTTTCCTATCTCCAGCCAGATCCGGGCTGTCTCGAAAAGAATCTCCGCGCCGTATTGAAGGATGAAATCCACATCATCGGTTGCCTCCCAGTATCTCCAGACGGCATAAGCGATATCGGCATTGATGTGGTACTGAGCACTTCCCGAGGGATAATATGCCGAGCATTCCCTCCCGGCAATGGTACGCCATGGATATGCCGCCCCTTTTGCATGACCCAGATCCCGGGCGTGGCGTCTGGCTTCGGGAAGTATCGTGTATCGATATTGCAGGAGGTTTCTCGCAATCTCAGGCCGGGTGTACAGGAAGAAAGGGAGCATATAAATCTCCGTATCCCAAAAGTAGTGCCCTTCATACCCTTCCCCGCTGAGACCTTTGGCGGGAATGCTCGCGACCGGATTTCCCGAAGCGGACTGCAGCAGATGAAACAGATTGAATCTGAGCCCTTTGAGAATATGATCATCACCCTCAATCCCGATTCCGGATTCCATCCAGAACCCCTCAAGATATATTTCCTGCTCTCTTGTTAAATCGGCGAATTGTAAACCGGAAATCTCATCAGAGACTTTTTTGACATATTTAAATCCATCACGATGCCGCAGGGAATCGCAGAAAACGGCCTTTTTCTCAAGGGTGAAAGAGTCACCGGGAGACATGGTGATATTCCAGCTCAGTCGGGCTACGCCTTTATCCTGAGACATTTCGGAAGGTCCCGGATCGGAAAGATTTATATCGGAAAGTCTCATACGAAAGCTATGATCCACCTGCACCCACAAGTAGGCTCCTGTAGCTTTCGTCCGGGAAGTCATACTGATAGTGTTCCCGGAGAATGAGGTGTCAACCACCTCCAGCGCTGTGAACTCATGCCCTGAAACCCGGGGATCCGAGGGATCGTAATAATTCCCGACGTCCCCTTTTACCGAGGATTCGAGCCGTATTTCCACCGGATCGAGAGCACTGAGAGAGTAATCGATTGCAAATACTTCGGGACGTGTGAAGGATGCAAGACGCTTTACTTCAATCCTTACTTTTTTCCCGCTTCTGCTTTTCCAGATAAAATCCCGGCAGGACAAACCTTTCCGCATATCAAGACATCGATGGAAATCCATGGTATTGGAACTGTTAAGAGAAAGGTACTCCCCATCGACACGAACCCGGATTATCTGAACATCGCTGACATTGAGAATCTTCTCACCGGTTTCAGGGAATCCATAGAGTTTTTCCGGATGAATTATGGGATGGGTGTCATAGAAGGCGTTGAGATATGTGCCCCGGACTCCTTTGGCACCCTCGGGCTCACCCTCTTCAAAATTCGCTCTAACCCCGATATAACCGTTTGCGGTATGAAAGAGAGTCTCATCAAGAGCCAGTGTCTGCGGACTGAAACCGCTGGTTTCCAACAGGAAAGACATGAATACTCCTCAGCAAAGCATGTCCGAATAAACATGTTTTTCATGAAAGTTCTTTCAAATACTAAAATCTATAACACTTCCCGTCAAGAAGAAATTAACATGAATAAAGTGCATATAGGGTGAAAATGAACCACTAATCCTTGAAGAAATGAGTTAACGCCTCCTCTTAGACAGGTGTGGTATTGAGATTAGTGAAAGAACTTTCATAACAATCTGGACGGGTTGGTATCGATAACAAGGCGAAAAGTAAAACGGGCGACAAAGCCATCAGATCATTCTCGGGATCGTTCCCCGCCTTCGGTAGCGGTACGACTCTGAGTATCCCAGGATGTCTGGTAGATAAGCTTCGAGACACGTATACTTATAAATATTCTTCAATGCTTTTTTTAGCTGCATGTCGACCAATTTCGACTAATTCCTCTGCTTTATAAAAATCAAAAATATCACACGATTTTTTTGATACCTTTATTACAATATCAGGTGAATATTTTTCTATCGTCATTTTTGATATTTGATAAGTTAGCAAACTAACTGTTCTGTTTATAAGATGGAAATAACCCATATTCCCATTTTTAATTATTGGGTTAATTCTGTTTAATTGACTGTGAAACTCCTTAATCTTTTTATGATATATCGATTGTTTTTCATCTTTTATCTTCTTTGCAGCAGGTGGGATATATACAGGTATGTCCGCATTCACATGAACTACAACCAATATATCGCCTTTCATTCTTATTGCATGATTGATTGGAACGGGATTAATAACCCCTCCATCTACAAGTAAAGCATTGTTTGTTTTTACAGGTGTAAATACAGTAGGTATTGCGATTGAAGCCCTTACAGCCTCATAAATACTCCCTTTTGTAAAAACCACTTCTTTGCTATTTTCAATATCTGTTGCAGTGGCAACATAGTGAATTTTTAAATCTTCTATGCTCAGATCAGGAATAAATTCCTTCATTTTATTTAATACTCTATCTCCCTTAATAATTCCATGCGAACTCAATGTAAAATCAATGAGTTTAAAAACTTCCTTTTTATCCAGTGTATATAACCAGTTTTTAAACTCATTCATTTTTCCGACAGCATAAACACCGCCAACCACAGCCCCCATTGAAGTACCGGATATAGACTTTATTTTAAAGCCATGATTTTCTAATTCTTCAATAACGCCAATATGTGCAACTCCCCTTGCACCACCGCCGGATAATACTAATGCTATATTTTTGTCCACCATCTTGATTTCTCAGTACCTCTTATCGTTAGTATACATATCAAATCCATAGTAACAACCGGGCTTTCGATTTTATCGGTATTCATATTACCGTAATGGAAAATGGTATACAAATATCATCTTTCATCAGATAACGATCTGGTCTTTTATCCTTGGTGAGAGCCGGACAAGAACTATGCTGCAGTCCGACCATTCCAAACAGGGGGATTATATATCCCTGCTCTCTTCTACTGTCTTTATCACGTTAATCAGAACAATACGTAAATTATCCAGCTCCTGCTCAGTGGATTTTCCTTTGATGAGTTTTACTGCAAAACGGGATACAGCAGCCTGTTTTTTTCTTGACCACTGCCGCGTCATCGGTAGAGTACTAAGCAGCTTCCCAGGGTAGGCTTTTTCCCGTTTTGCATGGGCCCAGCGGCTTACCGTATCAAGATACAGCAGTGCGCGGTCCACCAGAATAAATGCCATCTGCACCCCTTTAGGGGGCCCCAGTTCAATATACCGGCGTCCCAGCTGCTGATTTATCCCGGCAACACGCACCTTCATCTGGGAAAGAGGCCGGCTACCCGCCAGCCCGGAGACTCCGGCGAGTAGGGCCCCTCCTGCCATGAATATCCCGAAGGTAATCTCACCCAGAGCCAGATCCATAGCGGCACCGGCAGCGGCGCCGGCCAGAGCCGAAACTGTCGCCAGCTGTTTCCTGTTAAGACCGAGCACCCGCCATGTTTCTCTGGCAAACAGATCGTGATTCATCAGATCGTCGTTGTTCAGATCCATTTCAAAATGCCGGTGGCGAAACTCCTCACGGATTTCTTTCTGAGCACTCGCTTCTCTCCCCCTCAGCCAGTCGGCATATGAGGGCATCATGGAAAGCTGGACATCTTCAGGCTTTTCACCGTCTTTCAGAGGGGCTTTGATGGTTTTTGACATACAGTCGGCAATCAGGCTGCAGATAATATCCGCAGCTCTTGAAAAACGGCCTTCACGGTCGTTTTCAAGCGCGCTTATCACCCCCTCAAGGGTTTCTTCCCAATGCTGTCCGGTTAAGCGAAGTGCCGACAACAGCCTGATCCTTTCCTCAAAGGCCGCTTCCCGGGCATTGAACCGCCGGACGGCGTTGAAGTGACGGTTCAGCGCAGCCCTCCACTGATCTTCAAACTCCGAGTCATCCCCTTTGCTGTTTATTATGGCCATTCTGGTTTTACCCAGCCGCCGGAGTATTTCCATTTCGGCAAAGTCGTCCGGCCCGATGGGCTTGCCGGCATCAATCACATAGAGAACGCCATGAGTCTCGGCAACAGCCTGCAGGATACGGCCGTCGTGAACGAAGGCGGAGCGGCCGGAAAAATCACGGTTGAAGGAATCCGATATGGCTTGTGCATCCTCATCAACAGGCCTCTTCGAAAGCCATTTCAGTGTTTTTCTCGGAACCTGAAAACCCGGGGTATCAACAAAACGCAGCAGAGGTTTATGGTCCAGCTCCACGGTGTATTCGACGGCATGCTCGGTTTCTCCAGGTGTGGAACTGATTCGAATATCATCCCTTTCGGTAAGGGTGGAAACAACCGACGACTTACCTTCATTCGGATGCCCGACAACCGCAAAGGATAGAACCTCAGAATGTTCAGTATTCATCATCCCCAACCTTTCATATCCAGAAACTCACAATTCGGCATCAGACGTCTCCATTGCGTAAAGGTATCTTTGTCCCGATTCTCCACCTCAAACCCCGTACCCGGTCGGCCGGCTAATGCAATGAGAAGCGGTGAATCTTCAGGCATCAGAGATTGAACAAATTCGGTATAGAGCCCTGCTGCGGCGGTATAGGGACGCCAGCCCTCGAATACCAGTATCAAGCCCGTTTTACCGCTCATCTTCCCAAGGGTAGTTCTGAGAATCTGAGCATCATCCTCATCATCCAGAGCAACAGCCGTTACACCCTCCAGAGTTGCTCCCCACCGGTTATGAAGAGACTCCCCCCAGGATTCCTCAACCAACAGATCGGTCCGGGTTGAGGGTATCAATATCTTAAAAACTTTCGAAGCAGGTAAGGATACCCGGCTGGGCCCCGAATCAGAAGAAGCGGCTTCCTCCCGGTATGGCTCACCACCGGCTGTATCAACCCTCGGCGTCTTCATCATCAGCAGAAGCTTATGGCTCTTACTGTCTGAGAATGAAAGGTTCCCGAGAACAATCTGCCTTCTGATAGCACTGTAAATGAAAAACAGCAGCCGGGGCAGAACACCGTAGGAGAGAATCGCCAGGCAGATAAAAGGCCACCAGACCACCAGATCGGCATTGTCCAAAGCGTCTATCCCGTTTTTAAGAATTACCCTGCTCCCGGCAATCTGAGAAATAGACGGCGGCGGGAAGAGAACCCGCCAGGGCCGGGAAAAAGAAAAAATGAAATTGTAAAGACTCTGGGTACTCACATTCAATGTGGTTTGCCAGGCAAAGGCCACATCCTGCACAACTCCCCGCCACAAGACAGCCGAGAATATCCCCAGATGAAAACCCAGAGCACGCAATTGAACCGGCTGTGATACAGACCAGCGAAGCAGACTGCGGTAAATCACCGATCTGCCCCGAAAGCGTGAGATTCCACCGATAACAGCATCGGCATGTTCCCGGTCCATAATCCCCACACGCCTGGAAAAATCCACCGATCCCCGGACAAACCTCATCAGCCGGTCTCTCATTCTCCGGGAACGATTCCCCCCGGAGGGGATAGCATTCAGAATCAGGGCGAGAGAGGTCAGTAAAAAAGGAATTCCAACCAGTACTGTCAGGGCCATAAACAGGTTTACAGGGTTGCTTCCGGCGTATGAAAGAACGCCCCAGCCCAGCCCGCTTCCGGTGAGAAAACCGAATAGCAGAAGGATAACGGCTATGATGCGGTAGAGACGATTTACCGTTTTCCCCGGAAGTACCGCGGTTGCGAAACTGCGCCTGGTTTGCAGCCAGGAATACAATATCCGGCGTGGAGTTATCCTGCCTCTGTAATTCAGGAACCAGGTTCTTAAGTTTTCAGAAGGGGATAGGGAGTCCAATTCCTCCCCGAGAAACAGCTCGTAATCAAGAATATCCCCCAGGGTCC
>QNBK01000056.1 GCA_003644105.1 Spirochaetota bacterium
TCCTTCACTTCGATAGAGACAACAGATCAGGGAAACGGCCGATTTGGATTTGATTTTGAAGCTGATTTTGCCGGCCAGCCCGACGGTCCGAAAATCCTGATACTTGAAGCGGAAGACTCTGCGGGTAATCAGTCGGAGTTTCAGATTCCTTTTGTTCTGGATACCACCCCTCCTGTTCTTGTTATGGCTCTTCCTCCCTCGGATCTGCCTGTGGGTGCCATAAGTACCCTGGTCTATAAAATCCCCGGGGATGAGATTCTCGATGAAGTTTCACTAACCGTAGACGGTACAAAGAAGGTACTTGCCGGAGAGGCCTCACTCTATGCCCTGAATCTCAATCTTGCCGGTTATCCTGAACTTCCGGAAACCTTGAGTGTCCGGGCGGTGGACCGTGCGGGAAATGCAACTGAACAGATACCTCAAATCCTGTACGATCCTGTCTCGGATATGCCGGTTACTTTTATCCAGACCCCGGTGGATAATTCTGTGGTACGGGGACCGGCGGATATTGCCGGCCTGATTGTCGATGATGACGGAATTGCAGCGGTGTATTGGCGAATCGACGGTGGAAACTGGAAAAAACTTCCCGGTGATGCTTCCTTTCGGGTTTCTCTACCCCTTGATTCCCTGGTGGACGGCGCCCATCTGCTGGAGGTTTATGCCGAAGATAATGCGGGAAATATCGGCGAAGTGGATACTTCCTGGTTTGATGTTACCCGTCGGGAGGCTGATATTGTGCTCAGTACTCCGGAAGTGGGGGAAACCACCCGGGAGATAACAGAAATCAGCGGAACGGCCGAGGATGCCAATGGGATAGCCGAAGTCTGGATTTCTTTTGACAACGGCCATACCTTCTTCCTGGCTGAAGGGACTTCGGATTTTGAAGCCCCGGCAGCAGATACCGGGAATACCGATAGTGAGATTCCTGAAGCCGCTTCTGATACAACTGCCGACGATACAGCAGAAGCTGAAAACCCGGTCGTAGAAACTCCCATAATCCGGGATGAACCCGTCCAGTGGAATTACGCTATGGACACCGGAGTTTTAAACGATGGAGTTCATACCCTGCTCATCAAAGTGGTGGACGGCGCCGGTGATGAGGCCCTTCTGGCCGGTCTGCTGGAAGTGGACAACAGTGCTCCGTTTCTGGCCGTAGGCGATCCCAAAGAGGGCAGCCTTCAGTCCGGAACGATGATCCTGGAAGGCCGGGTAATGGACGGCGGCGGTCTGGACAGTTTCAAAGTGGATATTGTCCGGGATGGGGTTGTCCTGCTTGAAAATAATGAACCTGCCGACGGGGTATTTCATATTCCCTTTGATTTTTCAAACCTGGAAGCCGGAGAAGTACTGCTCAGAGTGGAGGCGGTGGATACCGCGGGAAACAGCTCTTCGGTGAGCCGTAGTTTCCTCGTTGAACCGGGCCGGCGTACTGTTCTGGGTGAGATTACACTCCCTGTGGAGGGCGGCCAGGAAGGACCGTACTTTTCACTGAACGGATTTGTAGATAACGCCATTGAAACTGATACGGCCTACCTTCTTCTCGACGGTGTTGAAACAGCGGCCCTGGAGCTGGATTCCCGCGGCCGTTTTGTACGGGATTTCATCCCGGGCAACCTCGCTGAAGGCTTCCATACTTTTCAAATTGATGTTGTTTCAGAAAATGGAGAACGGACCGAGGGTGTCCCACGCAGTTTCTTCTACAGGCTCCTGGGTTCCTGGGTAACCATTGAAGGGTTTCCCCCGGGTATGGCCGTTGGTGAACGGCCCCTGCTCACTGGCCGTTCAGGTTATTATCTGGAAGAACCGGCATCTATCGGAAGCGAAGAAGCCGCAGGTGACGATAAAAAAGCCGCCAAAGATTTTCAGAAACTCCTCAGGGATAACCGTCCCGACCGGGTGGAAGTGAGCCTGGACGGTGGTTTGAGCTTTACCAAAGCCAAAGGAGCCGAAGAATGGGAGTTCCTCATTGAAACAAGCCGTATGGGAGAAGGCGATCTGCCGATCCTGGTAAGGTCTCGTTTTCCCGATGGCTGGGTGTATTCCCGAACTCTTCTGCGTCTGGATAAAACCCTGCCGGATCTGAAACTCAACGAATCCATTGCCGACGGCAGCTTCAACGGTGAGATGCTTCTCACAGGTACCGCCTCGGATGATAAGAATCTGGAAGAAGTTTCCGTTTCCGTCCGTTCCGGTAGTCTGGCCCGCTATGAGGTACCATCCTTTATTCAGGGAATGTATTTTGATGTATCGGCTCTGGGTGCCACCTGGTTCAATGCAGGCCTGGGGGTTACCTTCTTTGATGATAACGTCAAGCTTCAGGTATCTGTGGGTTATGCCCCGGATGAGGTGACTGTAAAGGGTGAAAAGGAACCAGCCCGGGTTTACGGTATGGCTGTGGGAGCCAAACTTCTGGCCAACGTGGTGTATCTGCCCCTGGGTTATTACTGGGGACCCAAATGGGACAATCTCTCATTCTCCTTTGCCATCGGTGCCAATTTTACATATTTCTCGAATTTCGGGGATGCCGGCGGCGGTATGATGTCTTCGGTTGTGGTTCAGACGGAGGTTCCGAAAATCGAATTTCCCGATCGGAAGTTTATCACTTACATGGCTCCCTATCTTGAAGGTCAGCTCTGGTTTTTCTCCTCGGATGTGAACACTGAACCGTATTTTACCGCGTCAATCGGTCTGAGGTTGGGGCTTCTATAGTTTTTTGCTTCTGACCTCTGACGCCCTGTGGTTTTACTCTTTTACTCAGCTGCGCCTGCAGTGATATATCCTGGAGCACTGTATCTCATCCATGCTCAGTAAAATCAGGTTTTCCGAACGGACCGGACATCACTGTCTATCAGATAGTGCACCAGTGACGGGAAAAGGCGGTAGAGTAACCATGTGATTTTTCCCATAAATCCGGGAATTATCATAAATCTTCGTCTGTGAAGTCCCTTAAGAAGTACCCTGGCAACGGTTTCCGGAGCCATCACACCTGCATTACCGCTGATTTTACGGGTTTCTTCAGGTTTGGTTTTTTCTTCTTCAGCCAACTGCGGGGTATCGGTATCCGGAGGACAGAGAATACGGACATCAATACCGTCGGGTTTCATTTCATTCCTCAGGCTCTGGGAAAGTCCAACCAGGGCAAACTTTGATGCGGCATAAGCTGTATATCCATAGGTACCAATCAGTCCGGCCAGAGAGGAGACATTTACCACAGTACCTCCGCCGGCGGCTTTCATAAGGGGTATTACAGCACTCAGGATATTCCACGTTCCCCCCAGGTTGATCTCCATGGTCTGGCGGAACATCTCTTCGGGAATGGATTCAAAGTGGTTGGGATAGGCTATACCTGCACCGTTATAAAGAAGGTCGGGAATACCGGTTTCATCAAGAAATGGGGGGAGTTTCCGTTTTACGTCTCTCGAATCAGAAACATCCAAAGCCAGTGTTCTCACTTTCACCTCAGCGGAGCTGCTTCCGGAGATAATCTGTTCAAGAGAGGCTTTTGCCTCGGCCAGGGGGCCGGGCCGCCGGGCAATCAGGATTACCGAAGTTCCGGATTTCACCAGTTCCCGGGCCACGGCCAGGCCGATTCCGCTGGAACCTCCTGTAAGAACGGCAAGTTTATACATCGCTTACCCGATAATCCCCAGTTTCCCGGCTTCTTCAGAGGCGGTATCAAGAAAGGCTTCCAGTTCATCATCTTTATGGGTGGCCATGAAGCTGGTTCTGATGAGGCAGCGGTTGGGAGCCACACCTGGTGGAATTACCGGATTGGTATAGAAGCCCCGATTGAACAGGGCTGTCCAGAATGCGATGGTTTTTTCCAGAGTTCCGGTTATCAGTGGAATGATGGGAGTTTCTGTCGTCCCGATATTAAAACCTCTGTCCTTGAATCCCGTAATCATTTTTTTGGCAATTTCCTGAAGGCGATGCACCCTCCAGGGTTCATCTTCCATAATTCGAATGGACGCCAGGGCGCTGGCCACATTGGCCGGTGGCATGGATGCGCTGAACATCAGAGGCCTGGCAAAGTGTTTGATATAATCAATCACCCTGGCCGGACCGGCGACGAAACCGCCGATGGAACCGAAAGACTTGCTGAAAGTGCACATCACAATATCTGCCAGAGCCGGACTCCCGAAATGCTCGGTAGTTCCCTTGCCGGTTGCACCGAGAACGCCCATGGCATGGGCTTCATCCAGATAAAGAGCCGCACCGTACTTCTCTGCCAATGCTTTGGCTTCCGGGAGACGGACGATATCTCCTTCCATGGAAAAAACTCCGTCGGTAACAATCAATGCGGGCTCACCTGAAGGAATCCCTTTGAGTCTGGCTTCAAGTTCTTCCATATCGTTGTGCTTGTAGCGGTGAAATTTCACATCTCCGGCAAAGCCTTTGGCCATGAAAATACCATCCATAATGGATGCATGGTTCAGCTTATCGGAAATGACATGCTCACCCCGGCCAACCATGGCGCTGATGGTACCCAGGTTGGCCTGGTAACCGGTGGTAAAACTCAAGGCAGCTTCCTGACCGGAGAACTCAACCAGCTTCTCCTCAAGTTCTTCGTGGAGATCCAGAGTTCCGTTCATAAACCGGGATCCTGAACAGCTGGTACCGTAGTCCCGAATTGCCTTGATGGCGGCTTCTCTCACACGTTCATCCAGAGCCAGACCGAGGTAGTTATTGGAGCCGAACATCATCAGTTCTTTACCTTCGATTATAACATGTGAACCCTCTGCCTTCTCTATGGGGCGGAAATAAGGGTACCAGCCTTCTTCCCTGGCCCTCTCGGGGTGGTCGTAGGCATGACACTTATCATAGATACTCGGATCCTGGGGCATGAAAACTCCTCTTCTTTTATTTTGACAGTCTGCCCTGTTTTGTAAATAGTGTATATTACCCAAATACCGATATTCTGTTTTATAATTCGTAAAAACCATCGGATAAATTGCTGCATCAGCTTCCCGGGTGGCAGATTTCTCTATCCCGTAGTAGATTCTCCAGTGTGAAAACACCCTTTGACGTTATTATAATCGGAGCAGGAGCTTCGGGCCTGGTCTGTGCGGCGGAAGCCGCCCGTCGGAGGCGAAGCACCCTGCTCCTCGATCATGGGGATAAAGCTGCAGCCAAGGTTCTACTCTCCGGGGGAGGCAAATGCAATTTCACCAACTACAATATCGCTGCAGAGAACTATATTTCAGGCAACCCCCACTTCTGTAAGTCTGCCCTGAGCCGGTACACCCAGTGGGATTTCATCGGCGCTCTGGACGAGGGCGGGATTCAGTGGGAAGAACGGAACCATGGGCAGCTCTTTGCTTCGGGTTCTGCCCGGGAAATTCAGGAAATGCTGTTGAACAAGGCCCGTACCGCCGGGGCGGAATTGAAAACCGGAGTAAAAATCAGCTCTGTTGGACAAATGTCCGAAGGTGGTTTTCTGGTTTCCACCAGCCGGGGTGATTTCTCTGCTGATTCTCTGGTAATTGCCGCCGGCGGTCTTTCTCTGTCCGATGTTGGTGCCGGCCCCTTCGGTTATCGTATCGCTGAACAGTTCGGTATCCCCGTTACTCCGTTATCCCCGGGGCTGGTTCCCCTTACACTTCACAAGGAAGACAAACAGCGCTTTGCACCTCTGGCGGGAATCGCCGTTGATGCAGAAGTCTCCGCCGGAGGAATGAGTTTCCGGGAGAATCTTCTTTTCACCCACCGGGGATTAAGCGGCCCGGTGATACTGCAGATATCAAATTACTGGCATCCGGGAGAGGAACTGGTAATAAATCTCCTCCCGGAAATAACTCTTGAGACTATTCTTGAGAAGGCGAAAAGCGAGACACCGAAAAGCCTGGTTCGCGGGCTGCTTTCCCGGTATCTGCCCAAACGTCTGGCAGCGGCTCTCCTCCCTGCGGAGCTGACAGAGAGGTCAATTAAATCCCTGAACCCCTCACACCTCCAAATTCTTGAAAACGCGGTTCACCGTCTGTCTCTCAAGCCAAACGGAACCGAAGGCTACCGTACAGCGGAAGTAACCCGCGGGGGTGTCTCTCTGGATTCCCTGTCCTCCAAAACCTTCGAAACCAGGACGGTTCCGGGTCTCTATTTTATCGGAGAAGTTCTGGATGTTACCGGCTGGCTCGGTGGGTACAACCTGCAATGGGCGTGGTCTTCCGGCTGGTGTGCCGGGCAGTTTGTATAATTCGACCGTCTGAACCCTTGACGAAGCACCGGATTTTTCGATAAAGTTTCGATAGCTATCATAAATCGCAAGGAAACGAAATGAGCAAACTCGTCCAGGAACTCAAAGACCTCAAAGCTGAAAAGGACTTTTTTATCGGCTTCGACTCTGACGGCTGCGTCTTCGACAGCATGGAAATCAAGCAGAAGGAATGCTTTTGTCCGGCTTTTATCAACAATTTCGATATGCAGGGTGCGGCCACTGCAGCCCGGGAAACCTGGGAGTTTGTGAACCTCTACTCAAAAACCCGGGGGGTGAATCGTTTTCTGGCAGCCATCCGGGCCGTTGAGCTTCTTGCTGAACGCAAGGAGCTGAAAGCCAGGGGTATCAATGTTCCTTCGGTTGCCGGGCTGAAAGCCTGGACTGAGAGGGAAACCAAACTCGGTGAAGCCTCTCTGGTGCCCGAGGTGGAGAAAAATCCCCATCCCGATCTTCAGAGGGCCCTTTCATGGTCTGAAGATGTAACAGCTGCTGTAAAGAAAATTGTTCGGAATCTTCCTCCTTATCCCCAGGTTCCCGGGATACTCAAGGCCGCCATGCCCAAAGCGGATCTGATGGTGGTGAGCCAGACCCCCACCGGCGATCTGGAACGGGAGTGGGCCGAGCACGGGATTGCCGATTTTGTCCGTATTATTGCCGGGCAGGAACGGGGCACCAAGGCTGAGCATCTGGAGTTCGCCGCAGTGGGGAAGTACGATAAAGAGAAGATTCTTATGATCGGGGATGCCCCGGGAGATTTAAAGGCGGCTCAGGTTAATGGTGTACTTTTCTACCCCATTATTCCCGGTTCTGAAGAGCTGAGCTGGGAGCGGTTCCGGGATGAGGGATTGGAGAGGTTTTTTGCAGGGACTTATGCCGGGGATTTTCAAAATGACCTCCTGGCGGCCTTCGATGCAGCCCTCCCTGAGAAAGCTCCCTGGGAGGTGAATAAATTATGATGTATTTCGAACGCGGCGGAGAGAACGAGGTTCTTACCGACGACGATATGAGGGCCGGGCTGGAAGAGGCTCTTGACAAAATCGGCAAGCGGAAAAAGGTGCTGGCGGTGCCTCCGGATATTACCCGCTTTCATTCCAAAGCCGGGGATCTTACCCGCTTTGCATTCGACTATTACGGTGAGGTTCTTACCGATATTCTGCCGGCTCTGGGCACCCATGTCCCCATGACCCCTGAAGAGATGGACAAGATGTTTCCCGGTATTCCCCATGGGCTGTTCCGGGAGCACAAATGGCGGAGCGAGCTGGCCACTCTGGGATTCGTTCCGGGATCGTTTATTTCCGAAATCTCCGGAGGAAGACTGGATTACGACTGGCCGGCCCAGGTGAACACTCTGCTCACCGAAGGGGGATTCGATCTGATTTTCTCTCCGGGGCAGGTGGTGCCTCATGAGGTGATCGGGATGGCCAACCACTCCAAAAACATCTTTGTTGGTGTCGGCGGGGAAGGCGGGATTCATAAGAGTCATTTCCTTGCTGCGGTTCATGGAATGGAACGCATCATGGGCCGGGCGGAGAATCCAGTCCGGCAGGTGCTGGATTATGCGGTTCGGGAGTTCGGCGGGGAACTGCCTCAGATACTCTACGCCCAGACGGTTATTGGAACCGATGAATCCGGGGCACTGGTAGTGAGGGGACTCTTCATCGGAGACGGCCGGGTGTGTTTCGAAAAAGCATCTGCTCTGGCGTTGAAGGTGAACTTCACCATGGTGGAAAAACCCATTAAAAAATGCGTTGTGTATCTGGATCCCGAAGAGTTCCGCAGCACCTGGCTGGGGAATAAATCGGTGTATCGAACCCGTATGGCCATGGCCGACGGCGGGGAGCTCATCGTACTGGCCCCCGGTGTAAAGGAGTTCGGAGAGGATGGGGAAATTGACAAACTCATCCGTAAGTACGGCTATTTTGGTACTCCGAAAACCCTGGCTTCGGTGAAAGAAAATGAAGATCTGGAAGCCAATCTCAGTGCAGCGGCCCATCTGATACACGGCTCCTCCGAAGGGCGCTTCTCTATCACTTACGCTCCGGGTTTCTTAAGCCGGGAAGAGGTGGAAGGTGTGGGCTTCGGTTATGCGGAACTGGAAGTGCTGCTTGAAAAGTACGATCCTTCAATATTGAAGACCGGATGGAACAAGGTGGATGGCGAGGAGATATTCTTCGTGGCCAACCCCGCCCTGGGGCTCTGGGCCCACGCGGATAGATTCGGGGACTAGAAGATTAGGGGAATCTAAGACCTGTAGTAAAATTTATATTGCTTCGGGTGATGAGGTCTATTTGATATAACCGCCTGAGGAATTACATGAAACGATTTACACTCGCAAGCTCGTTTTCATCATTTCTGCAATTCTTGCGGTTATTAATCAAATACACCTGTTTATAGGAGGCTTTATTATGAAAGCGGACATAGGGCTGATCGGTTTGGCGGTAATGGGGCAGAACCTGGTTCTGAATATGAATGACCACGGTTATACCGTGGCGGTTTTCAACCGTACCTATTCCAAAATGACGGATTTCCTGACCGGACCGGCCAAGGGCCGGGATACCATTATGGGCTCGGAAACTCTTGAGGAGTTTGTCGGGAAGATTGCCTCTCCCCGGAAAGTGATGCTGATGGTGAAGGCCGGAGATGTTGTCGACCTCTGGATCGACAAGTTGATACCCCTTCTGGACAAGGGTGATGTTATTATCGATGGTGGGAATTCCCACTTTCCCGATACCATCAGGCGGCATGAAAAGCTCAAAGCTGCCAGTCTTCGCTTCATCGGAACCGGGGTTTCCGGCGGTGAAGAGGGTGCCCGCACAGGTCCCTCTATTATGCCCGGGGGTGAAATCGAAGCCTGGCCTTTGGTGAAACCTATCTTTCAGGACATCTCAGCCAAAACCGACGACGGGGAACCCTGTTGTGACTGGGTGGGAGAAGGCGGCGCCGGCCACTATGTGAAAATGGTGCATAACGGTATCGAGTACGGTGATATGCAGATGATTACCGAAGCCTATCAGCTCTTAAAGCAGGGCCTGGGTATGAGTCCTGATGAGATGAACAAGGTGTTTGCCAAGTGGAATGAAGGTGTCCTTGATTCCTATCTGATAGAAATCACCCGGGATATCCTGGCCTTCAAGGACGATAAGGGTGAAGCTCTGGTGGAAAAGATTCTCGACACCGCCGGGCAGAAAGGAACCGGTAAGTGGACAGGGATAAGCGCTTTGGATCTGGGTGTTCCGGTTACCCTTATCGGCGAAGCGGTTTTCGCCCGCTGTCTGAGTGCTCTGAAAGAAGAGCGTGTGGCTGCATCCAAGGTACTGAAAGGTCCTGGTACCAGCTTTGACGGGGATAAAACGGCGTTTATTGACGATCTGGAGCAGGCCCTCCTGGCCAGTAAGATTGTCAGCTATACTCAGGGTTATATGATGATGAGGGAAGCGGCGACCGAGTATGGATGGAACCTGAACTACGGCGGAATCGCCCTGATGTGGCGGGGGGGATGTATTATCCGCTCGGTATTCCTGGGAGAAATCAAGAAGGCCTACGATATCAATCCCGGGCTGAACAATCTGCTTCTGGCCGACTACTTCAAAACGGCTGTGGATAAAGCCCAGGCCGGATGGCGCCGGGTAATTACCAAAGCTGTGGAGCTGGGTATTCCGGTTCCGGCATTATCCACTGCTTTGGCCTTCTACGACGGTTACCGTTCCGAGAGGCTCCCGGCCAACCTGCTTCAGGCCCAGCGGGACTATTTCGGCGCCCATACCTATGAGCGTCTGGATTCTCCCCGGGGAGAGTTCTTCCATACCAATTGGACCGGAACCGGCGGGGATGTGAGCGCTTCCACCTACTCAGTATAAAAACACCTTGTCGGGATTTATACGGTTTCCGGAAAATGAAAAAGCTGCAGCGGGAAACCCGACTGCAGCTTTTTTTACCATTAAATCCTGAAATTTTTAATTGAAATTATTTTACAGGCAGGTTCATCAGGACACGGACTTTTGAACCGTTGAATTTGGAGAAATTCGGGAAAACCAGATCGCCGAGGTTTTCCCCTTCCAGAACCAGGAAGTTCTCTGCTCTTTTAATAGAGTCAACTGAACTCATGTAGTCATCAAACTCCAGAGTGAAGGAAATCTCACCGACAAAGGGTGCCTCATCAACACCATTGGCCCAAACTTCAAGTTCCATTTCAACTTTCTGTCCGTTGATATCCATTTCCCCGGCAACAGTTGAATGGCTGTATGCTCTGTATCCGATCAGGGGAGTATTTCCGGGGAGACCGGACTCAGCCAGTTTCGGGAATAATGCTACATAAGCGCTCAGAACGTTATCGTAATCTTCATGGTTCTTAATCTTCTGGGAAATGTCGGTGTATTCCTTCAGATTGCCATGTTTATCAAGTGAAACATTCTCTTCGATATCCATGGAAGCATCCACGCCGGGTGCTGCGGTGAAATCTTTGGCAACAACAGCATCCATGCTGGGATCGGCAAATTTACCGGTGTACTTATACTTACCGGTGAGTTCATAGTCCTTGTAGTAAGACTGCTTTCTGATAATGAATCCGAGGTTCCGCAGGGCGTAATCTTCGGTGTCAAAGTACTCTTTGGTTGAAAATTTTTCTTTGAACATCTCTTCACTGTCGGTAATGGCATAGCCGTTTGCTTCGGCAAGAGATTTCACTGCGGTCCATACCTGTGCATAACCGGCTTCCCGGCTGTCTGCAAAAAGTGCCGGATCCAGCAGGAATTTGTACTCCGCCGAATCTATCTTGTCCAGTGAGTTGTAGGTCTGGATATTTCTCTCAGCCAGACTTCCACCGGATGTTGCACAACTTCCGATAACAAAGAGAAAATCGTATATTTCTATTCACTGTAGAATAATTCTTAATACCCACTTGCTTAGTGAGTATTGAGCTATGCAATTCTTAACTGCCCCTATACAATACCCAACTATGAAAAACCTTGTACTCCCCCTAAATTACAAAGCGCTTCTCGATCCCAAACATACCGAAAGAGCCATACTGAAACTCAAAGATGCATTCCAGACGAACCTGGCTTTTGAGCTCAACCTGACACGAGTCACCGCGCCGCTTTTTGTGCGTACCGGTACCGGAGTCAATGACGATCTGAACGGTGTTGAACGGCCTGTTTCTTTCCAGATCGGTCATATGAACAACGAGGAAGTACAGGTGGTGCAGTCCCTCGCCAAGTGGAAGCGTATGGCCCTGGCGGATCTCGGTTTTCAGACCGGTGAGGGTCTCTATACCGATATGAACGCCATCAGACCCGATGATCCAGTGGACAGTACTCATTCCATTTATGTGGATCAGTGGGATTGGGAGATTTCAATCACCAAAGCCGACCGAACCATTGACTTCCTGAAGTCTACAGTACGTAAAATATACGATGTTATCCGTCGTACCGAGCGCTTCATCGGCCATGAGTATGATGAAATCACACCTTATCTTCCGGATGAGATTCATTTTGTTTATTCTGAAGACCTTCTTCGCGATTACCCCGATCTTTCACCGAAAGAACGGGAATACAAGGTTTGTAAAGAGTATGGAGCCGTATTCGTTATCGGTATCGGCGGCGAGCTTGCAGACGGCAGTATTCATGACGGCCGGGCCCCGGATTATGATGACTGGTCAACTCCCACCGGAAATGGTCATATAGGGCTGAACGGAGACATTCTGGTTTACAACCGCACACTGGATATGGCCCTTGAGCTCTCCTCAATGGGTATCCGCGTGGATATTGAGGCTCTTAAACGTCAGCTTAAAATCAGAGATGCCGAGGACCGCAAGGAACTCTATTTTCACAAGCGCCTGCTAGACGATACTCTTCCCCTTTCCCTCGGTGGTGGAATCGGGCAGTCACGTTTGTGCATGTTAATGTTGCAGAAGGCCCATATCGGTGAGATTCAGACGAGTATCTGGCCTGATGAGATGATAACTCTTTGTGAGGAGAATGGTATTAATCTGCTGTAGAGGCCAGGGTACCCCTCAATGCTTATACCTTTTAAGAACAATTTCGTGGCAATGTCGTGTATACGACATGGTTTACTCTTTTTTTACAAACCAATATTGGTTCATATTTTTCAGGAGTAGATTATGAATCAACCGGAATTAGGGGACAAAGTGGCGGAGTTGAGGATTCTGAAAGGATTAACCCAGGAAAGTCTGGCGGAGCTCTGCGAGGTGAGTGCCAGAACTATTCAAAGGGTGGAATCAGGAGAGGTGGATCCCAGATCTTATACGCTGATAAATCTAGGAACTCATCTCAATTACGATTTTCTTGAGGACGAAAAGAGTGGGGCTTTGCCCTGGCTGGTAGCTCTGCATCTCAGTTCGGTACTCTGCATTGTTGTGATTCCCCTGTTTATCTGGTCTTTCAAGAAAAGGCTGGGTAATCCCATTGACCGGCATGGTAAGGAAGTTATTAATTTCCAGATTACCATCACGATTCTCTTGTTCAGCGCAGCACTGTTTCTGTTGCTTTTTGTCCCTGGTGCAATAATTCTGTTAGAACGA
>QNBK01000057.1 GCA_003644105.1 Spirochaetota bacterium
ATTGATTCAACGATATCTTCAAAAAACAGTACCTGTCTGATGATATCCATAAGGTAAAGGGAAGGAACGGCGAATATCAGGGCATCCCGTCCGATGCAGGCCTCTTCCAGGGATGATACCGCTTTGAGAGTATCCGGCAGTGTGATTCCCGGCAGCCGGGAGACATTTTCGTTCTTTTCATTGATACGGGCTGCATGAGCTTCATCGTAGCTCCAGAGTGTTACTTCGTGTTTGTTCCGGGCCAGGGTTCTGGCGATTGCGGTACCGTAGGCACCTGCCCCCAGCACGGATACTTTCTGTCTCAAAGCTTTACTCCTGCCAGCTTACCGACCAGTTTATCTCATCATCGGGTACCATAAACCGTGTAAATGGTGTTTCGAAGAGTACAGTTCTATCGCCGGTTTGCGTTCCGCCACTCACCGAGGTGATATTTCCCGGCAGGGTTACATCCATGCCGATGGAGGCCCGCCTGATGGCCGGTATGTTTTCCTCTCCGAAGGTGAATCCAAGAATACCGGTGATGTAGGTTTCCTCTCCGATTCCCCCGGTGGCCGCCGGATTGAAGAGGGAGAAACTGGGATCCTGCATCATGGGTATCAGTTCTGACAGCTGGGCAGCTCTTTCCCGGTCGAAGCGGAGGGTCAGTGTGCTGACGGTACCCCTGGAGCTGATTTCAGCAATGCCCTGTGCCTCGGCACTGCCCAGCAGGGTTTCAATATCCTTGAACTCAATATCGGCTTTCCAGCCCTGTGCTCCCATTCTGTTCACCCGGTAGCTTTTGATATCATCACGTTTGGCAAGATCGGTTCTTGAGTTCACCACAGCTTCATCGTAGAGGGCTGTGGCATCGTTGTATCCCCCGAGTATGGCCAGATCGTCCAGTGCCGAAGCGGTGAAGGCCATGGCTTCACCTTCCAGATTCCACACACCTGAATGATCCGGGTTGAGTGTGAGACTTTGCTCAACCATACAGCTGCTCAGAGCGATAGAGGTCAATAAAGAAAGAAGAATTAAAGATTTCAGTTTAAATGTCATAACCCTAAAGATAACGATTTGTCGGCCGTTCATCCATAATCTTTTTACGGCAAGTACCTGCCGTGTTATTTGACAGTGATTCAGAGGGCGGGTTAGGCTTGCCCTTATGAGTGACAGGGTTGAGAGAAAACGCCTTCTGATGATGAAAATCCTCCGGGAATCGGGTTCGCCCTTATCCAGCCAGAGGATTCAGGAACAACTTACTTCCCGAGGTATGGATATAAGTGAGCGGACGGTGCGTTTCCATCTTCAGGCTCTCGATAATCAGGGTTTTACCGGATATAAAGAGAAAAAGGGCCGTTTTTTAACTCCCAGAGGCTTAATGGAGCTTTCCAGGGCCCATGTTTACGACCGTGTGGGATTTCTATCTTCCAAAATTGATGAAATGACCTTCAGAATGACCTTCAACCCCGAAACAGCTGAAGGCACGGTACTGGTAAACCTTTCACTGGTTGAAAAGCGTTATCGTGATGCTCTCGGGGATAAAATTTCACCGGTTTTTTCTTCAGGTCTGGCTCACGGCAGTCTGATGGCCCTGGTTGATGAGGGGGAATCCATCGGTGAGAGTGTAATCCCCCGGGGGATGGTGGGTCTGGGTACGGTCTGCTCCATCACGTTCAACGGGGCTCTGATTCAGGCGGGTATTCCGGTTACCAGTGTGTTCGGCGGTTTACTGGAGATTCACGATAAGGCTCCGGACCGGTTTACTGCGGTAATAAAGTACGATGGAACCAGCCTGGATCCACTGGAAATCTACATAACCAGCGGTATGACCAGCACCGCAGAAGCTGCCCGGAACGGGAATGGCCTGATTGGAGCCAGTTTCAGGGAGATTCCCTCTTCAGCCAGAGACCGGGTTAAAGAAACTGATGCCCGGTTAAAGGGGCGGGGTTTGGGAGGTTTTTTGAAAATGGGTTATTCCAGCCAGGCTCTTCTGGACATCCCCGTGGGGGACGGCAGGACGGGGTTGGTGATTGCCGGAGGTTTGAATGCGGTGGCGCCTCTGGTGGAGGATGGGATTACCATTGATTCCAAAGCCCTTTCGGGTTTAATCGATTACTCGGTCCTTTTTTCCTATGAAGAACTCTCTTCTCGCTTGTCCAGGTTGAAATAGTCTTTTCGGCGTTCTTGCATTCTGCATTCCGGCGTTGACCCTCACCCCGTCTGCCGGGGATAATAAAACCCCATGAGGAAGTACATTTTTGTTACCGGCGGCGTTTGTTCGAGCTTAGGCAAGGGCATTGCGGCTTCATCTCTTGGGAGTCTGCTCGAAAGTCGTGGTTTATCGGTCTGCATGATTAAGATAGACCCGTATCTGAATGTTGATGCCGGAACGATGAGTCCCTATCAGCATGGCGAGGTTTTTGTTACCGATGATGGTGCAGAGACCGATTTGGACCTTGGCAATTACGCCCGTTTTACCGCATCCCCTTTAAGTGCGGCGAACTCAATTACAACAGGTCAGGTATATCAGGAAGTTATACGTAAAGAACGAAAAGGGGATTATCTTGGCAAATGTGTCCAGGTGGTTCCCCATATTACCGACGAAATTAAGCGGCGGATTTATACCCTGGGTGAAAAAGAAGGGATCGACGTTACGATTATCGAGATTGGCGGTACGGTGGGCGATATTGAATCCATTCCCTTTCTGGAAGCTGTCAGACAGATTATTCATGAACGTACCCGGCGGGATGCCATCAGCGTCCATGTTTCCCTTATACCCACGGTGACCGGCGGTGAGCTTAAAACCAAGCCCACCCAGCATTCTGTGAAGACACTCAGGGAAATCGGTATACAACCTGAGGTTCTACTCTGCCGTATCGCCACTGAGATGGATGATGCGATGAAGAAGAAAATCGCCAATTTTACCAATATTGATTATGAATGTGTTCTTTCGGCCCATGATGTAAACACCACAATATATGAGATTCCGGTTGTGTACCGGGATCAGGGGCTGGACAGGGTGGTGTGTGAACGTCTGGGACTGGATGTGAAGGATGATAAATTCAGTGCCTGGGAGAAAGTCTCTGAAACCTGGAAAGCTTCTGAAGAAGTTGTTGAGATTGCCATGGTGGGGAAATACATCGAGCTGGATGATTCCTATAAATCAATCGACGAATCCCTGGTTCACGGTGCCATCGCCAACGGCGTTCGCATCAAAATCCGAAAAATTGATTCTGAGTCTTTAACTTCATTTGAGAAGACTCAAAAGGCTCTGAACGGTGTTCAGGGGATTCTCATTCCCGGTGGGTTCGGGGAGAGGGGTATTCCGGGAATGATTACTGCGGCCCGGGCTGCCAGGGAGAGCGGACTGCCCTATCTGGGGATTTGTCTTGGTATGCAGATTCAGGTTATTGAGTGGGCCAGGAATGTGATGGGCATAACAGAGGCCAACAGCGGAGAGTTCACTCCAGACGGTCCATCCAATGTGATTGCCCTTCTTGAAGAGCAGGTGGATGTTACCCAGTATGGAGGAACCATGCGCCTGGGCTTAAGTGAGTCGGTAGCGGTTGAGAACACCCTTATTTACAAGGCATATGGTAGAACAAGTATTAAAGAGCGTCACCGTCATCGTTATGAGGTGAATAATACCTATAGAGAGGAACTTGAGAACTCCGGTTTGATTTTTTCTGCCTTTACCCCGGACAGGCTGCTGGTGGAGTCCGCCGAGTGGCCGGATCATCCATGGTCGGTGGGTGTGCAGTTCCATCCTGAGTTTACCTCAAGTCCTCTGGAATCAGGACCTTTGTTCCGGGATTTCGTTGCAGCAGCGGTAAAAAAAATGCATAAGGAAATCTGATAAGTTTGTAAGAAAGGGTATGATGAAAAGATCGGTTTTTTTCTGTATGGGCATTATCTCACTACTTGTGACAGTATCCTGCGGTGGGAAAAAGGTTGAGACGGCGGTGGTTGAGTCTCCTGTGGCTCCTATAGCTGTTCCAGCGGTCCCTGTTTCGGAAAAAATAACAGCCACAGTAACTGCTGATTCTCTGCGGGTGAGGGACGCTCCCTATCTTGATGCGCAGATTGTCGGTCATCTGATGACAGGAAACCGTGTTCTTGTGGAATCAAGAACCGGGTGGACCGAAGATATTGCCGGGTTTGATTCTCCGTGGTTTTTTATCCGGGCCGATGGGTACTCCGGCTGGACATACGGAGGTTTTCTGAGCTTCGGAGAGGTTTCGGGAGATTCGGTTCCTCCCGATCCCGGTGTAGTTCCCCCCGGAGAGAATAAAAATGCCCCTTTAGAGGCTCCTGGTGTTCTGAATCCCCGGAATCTTCCCGAAATCCTGCTGCCGGTTTTCGGTCTGGAGAATGAAATTCAGATTGAAAAGACTTCCGAAGGTGTTATCACTTACAATGCCGATCAGGAAAAACTTGTTATTCCCTTTTCTGATTCACCAGAATCTGATCTCAGGACTTTTGTTTTTGGCGAAAACTCAGGAGAAAACTCAGATGCAAATGCTGATGATAATCCCGGTGCCCCGGATAGTTCGAACAGCCGCGGACGCCTTCACATCGTTGCAGAATCTTATGGTTCCCAGAGCTACGATCGATATTACAGTCTGAATGATTGCGAACTCTTACCCGGCGTTCTGTTGGTGGATTTTTTCCCCCTGGCAACGCTGCATGCCGGCTCATGGGAGATTTACGCCTTTCTCAACGACAACAACTGGCCGGCGGCAGTCGGAAAGTTTGATCTGATACCCGCAGATATTTCTCTTGTTCCGATTCCTGATCCGGATCCCTTGAGAGATTCACCACGGAGTCATTATTCCCCGGGAGACACAGTTTATGCCTTCGGTCATCAGGATTCAGGCCCCGGGAGCCTTCAGGTAGCTCTGTACCATGTGAGTGATGAATACCGAGAGGGGAAGATTCTTTTACTTCCTGTTTCAGCGGTTCAGCTGCAGACCGATTCCTCAGGCTTCTGGTCGGCTGAGTTTATACTGAATGCCTCGATGCCCCGGGGGCGGTACTGGGCGGCTGTAGGTTCACCTATTGAAGGAATGGAGAATCTCATCTTGTTCTTTACAGGCATTTACTACGGCAATATTTCCTGAATTGAACGGGTTCTTGACAGTCTCATCCTGATTATCTTATTCTTTGCGGCAATCAATTGCCACAAAAAGGGGATATCTATGATGAAGGAACACGGCCTGTACAATCCCGATTTTGAGCATGATGCCTGCGGGGTTGGTTTTATCGTTCGTATCAATGGTGAACAAACTCACGATATTATCGAAAAAGGTGTTGAAATTCTCTGTAATCTGGAACATCGGGGGGCTGTTGGCGGGGATCAGAAAACCGGAGACGGTGCCGGCATGCTGTTTCAGATTCCTCATAGATTCTTTGATAAAGTAACTGATTTCAAGCTGCCGAAAGAAGGCTCCTACGGTGCCGGGATGCTGTTTCTTCCCCTTGACGAAAAAATGAGGAAACAGGCTTCCGATTTTACCGAGAGTATATGCCGGGATGAAGGGTGGAATTTTCTGGGATGGCGGGATGTTCCGGTGGATGTTGAATGCCTGGGGGATCTGGCCCGACGTGTAATGCCCTATATCCGGCAGTTTTTTGTCAGTAGAAAAGGTGTGGAAGGTTCCGAATTGGAGCGTTCTCTATTCGTCTTGAGAAAATGTCTTGAGAACAACGGAACTGCAAAGGGATTTGAGCTGGAAGATTATTACCTGGCATCTCTTTCTTCCCGGACGATTGTCTACAAGGGCATGTTTGTAGCACCTCAGTTTCTCACTTTTTATCCGGATCTTCTGGATGCTGATGTGGTGAGTTCTATGGCCCTGGTGCATCAGCGCTACAGCACCAATACATTTCCTTCATGGCCTCTGGCTCAGCCCTTTCGTTATATCGCCCATAACGGAGAAATAAACACTCTGCGGAGAAATCTGAATACCATGCATGCCAGGGAAACCAGCCTGTCTTCGGATCTTTTTGCCGATGATCTGGCAAAACTCTTTCCTATTGCCGAATCCAAAGGAAGTGATTCAGCGGTATTTGACAATGTTTTTGAACTTCTCACCCAGTCCGGCAGAAGCATGGAACATGCAACCATGATGATGATACCCGAAGCCTTCGGGACCAAATATCACATGTCCGAGGATAAACGGGCCTTTTATGAGTATCATGCCGCCATTATGGAGCCCTGGGATGGGCCTGCAGCTATAGCATTTACCGATGGTACCCGTATCGGAGCCACCCTGGACCGGAACGGTCTGCGGCCGGGGCGTTACACAGTTACCAAAGATGGCCTTGTTATCATGGCTTCGGAAACCGGTGTTATCGAGGTTGACTCGAAGAACATTCTGGAAAAAGGCCGGTTGGCACCGGGAAAGATTTTTGTCGTGGATACGGCCATCAAGCGTATCGTCCGGGATAATGAAGTAAAAAGCCATATATGCCGTCAGAGTCCCTACCGGCGCTGGCTCAGTGAAGAAAAGATTGAACTGGCCGGCCTGCTCCAGGCTCCCAGGGATGCAGATTACGACCTGGAAACCCTTCGTTTGAAGATGAGGGCCTTCGGCTACTCTTATGAGGATATACATAAAATTATCGTTCCCATGGCCACTAACGGCCAGGAGCCTATCGGTTCCATGGGAAATGACAGTCCTCTGGCGGTTTTGTCAGAGAAACCGGTGCTGCTCTACGATTACTTCCGGCAGCACTTTGCCCAGGTGACAAACCCTCCCATCGACCCTTACAGAGAGCATCTTGTGATGTCCCTGATGAGTTTTATCGGAAAAGAGCGGAACCTTCTCAGTGAAACACCGGCTCACTGCCGGCAGCTGAAACTGGCACATCCCGTACTGACAAATGATGATATCAAATACCTCAGAGAGGTGGACCATGAGGGTTTCAAAGTAGATACAGTTAATCTGGCATTTTCTGTTGAAGGGAAAACCGGAATTATGGAGAAGTTTCTCAAGGAAGTATGCATCTCGGTTGAAAAATGTATCGATGAGGGAGCCTCTCTGGTAATCCTTTCTGACAGGGGTGTTGATAAAGAACATCTGGCTATTCCGGCTCTTCTGGCAGTATCAGGTGTTCATCATCACCTTATCAGGGCAGGTAAAAGGCATCTTACCGGTCTGCTTCTCGAGTCAGGCGAAGTTCGGGAAGTGCAGCATTTTGCCACTTTAGTCGGTTATGGATGCAGCGGTATAAACCCTTACCTGGTTTTTGAATCCCTCTCTGAAATACGGGATAGAGGTTATCTTCCTGAAGATCTCACCCTGCAGCATGCTATGGAACACTACATCACAGCTGTCAAGAAAGGGTTGCTCAAGGTGATGTCCAAGATGGGTATTTCCACGATCAGAAGTTACCGTGGTGCCCAGATTTTTGAAGCTGTGGGTCTTTCTGACTCTCTGGTGGATAAGTATTTCACCGGAACCGCCAGCCTCATCGGCGGTATAACTATATCGGCAGTGGAGGAGGATGTCCGTAAACGGCATTATCAGGCCTGGGCACCGGATGATGTTTACAGTGTCCGCTTCCCCTCGGGAGGTTCGTATTCTTCCCGGGTTCAGTCAGACCGCCACCTCTTCAGCGCCGAGGCAATAGTTGCCATGCACAAAGCTGTCAGGAATGACGACTTTGATAAGTTTCGGGAATATTCAGGGATTATCAACGATCGATCCAGAGGTTTGAATACCCTGCGGGGTTTGTTCAAGTTTAAAAAAGGACATCCGGTGGCTCTGGAAGAAGTGGAACCGGTTGAAGAAATTGTGAAACGCTTTACCACCGGTGCCATGTCCTACGGTTCCATCAGCCGGGAGGCTCATGAAACAGTTGCTATTGCCATGAACGCTTTAGGCGGCAGGAGTAACTCCGGTGAGGGTGGTGAAGATGAAGCCCGCTACACTCCGGATTCCGACGGGTCTGATCGAAAGAGTTATACCAAGCAGATAGCCTCCGGGCGTTTTGGTGTGGATGCCGCCTATCTGGCGAACTGTGATGAACTGCAGATAAAAATGGCTCAAGGGGCAAAACCTGGAGAGGGGGGCCAGCTTCCCGGGCATAAGGTGAATCAGGAAATTGCCGATGTCAGGTTTACAACCCCCGGTGTGATGCTTATCAGTCCTCCGCCTCACCATGATATATATTCTATTGAAGATTTATCTCAGCTGATTTTTGATCTGAAAAATGCCAACCCCGATGCAAGAGTTTCTGTCAAGCTGGTTTCCGAAGCCGGAGTGGGTACCATTGCCGCCGGTGTTGCCAAAGGTAAGGCGGATATGGTGCTTATTTCAGGAGGTGACGGTGGTACCGGCGCATCCCCTTTAAGTTCCATCAAGTATGCCGGAACCTGGTGGGAACTGGGACTGGCGGAGACTCAGCAGGTTCTGGTAATGAACAAGCTGCGCAGCCGTATCCGTATTCAGACCGACGGACAGCTGAAAACCGGAAGAGATGTGGCCATTGCCGCATTACTGGGGGCAGAGGAGTATGGCTTCGGATCGGCAGCCCTGGTATCTCTGGGCTGCGTGATGATGAGGGCCTGTCACACCAATGCCTGCCCGGTGGGTGTTGCCACTCAGAATCCGGAACTCCGTAAACGGTTCCCCGGAAAGCCTGAGCATCTGATGAACTTCATGCGCTTTATTGCAGAGGAGCTCAGGGGCATTATGGCGGAACTGGGTTTTCGGAGTCTTGATGACATGGTTGGCCGGGTGGATATGCTGGAAGTGGATGATGCGGTAAACCATTACAAAACCAAAGGTCTGGATTTTTCAAAAATCCTGATGCCCCCCCGGCGTGTGGATGGTGAACCTCTGCGCTGTACCTCCCATCAGGATCATGATTTTACGCTCTCTTTAGACCCTGAACTGGTTAAGGCCTGCAAAGAGGCAATAGATAAAGGGAAGAGGGTAACACTGGAGAGAGCTATCCGGAACAGTAATAGAACTGTCGGTGCTACATTAAGCTACAACGTAACCAGAAAGTACGGTTCAAAAGGGCTTCCCGACGACACAATTACAGTTAATTTCAAAGGTTCGGCGGGACAGAGCTTCGGAGCGTTTATCACCCGGGGTATTACATTCAAACTTGCCGGAGAGTCCAACGATTACTTTGGTAAGGGGCTCTCCGGTGGACGACTGATACTGCTGCCCCCTCTGGATTCAACGTTCTCCGGATTCAGAAACATCATTACCGGTAACGTCAATCTCTTTGGGGCATCAAGTGGGGAGGCCTTTATCAACGGAATGGCCGGTGAGCGGTTCTGTGTAAGGAACTCTGGAGCTACAGCTGTGGTAGAAGGCGTCGGAGACCATGGCTGTGAGTACATGACCGGAGGCACTGCGGTGATACTCGGTCCGACAGGAGTGAATTTTGCTGCTGGAATGTCCGGGGGGCTTGCGTATGTTTACGATGAGAATCAACTGTTTGATACCCGTTGCAATCTGGAAATGGTTGATATTGAACCGGTTGTGGAAGAAGAAGATATCCTGGTATTGAAAACTCTGATTGAACGTCATGTGGAATATACCGACAGCCTGGTGGGAACCCGAATCCTTGATTCCTGGGAAGAGAGCCTGCCGAGTTTTGTTAAGGTTATGCCGATTGAATATCGAAGGGCTTTGGAAATAATCCGTGACAGAGAAACCCAGAATACGGAAACAACGGTGATTACTGAGGAGGTTTTTGTCTGATGGGTAAAACAAATGGATTCCTTGAGTTTCAGAGGGCTGATATCAAATACCGGGAAATTGATAAACGCCTGAACGACTACGATGAGGTAACTATCGATAAACCTGTTGAAGAGCTGGTTGAACAGGGCGGCCGCTGCATGGAATGCGGCACACCGTTCTGCCACAATCTGGGCTGCCCGGTGGGTAATCTGATACCTGAGTGGAACGATTTTATCTGGAGGGGGCAGTGGAAAGAGGCCTTTGAAAGGCTTGAAATAACAAATAATTTCCCTGAGCTTACCGGGCGTGTCTGTCCGGCAACCTGTGAAACTTCCTGTACACTTTCCATAAACGATTCTCCTGTTACGATCAAGCAGAATGAGCGGGCGATAATCGAGAAGGCTTTTAATGAAGGCTGGGTGATACCCCGCCCTCCCAGAGAGGAACTGGGGCAATCCGTTGCGGTAATCGGATCCGGTCCTGCGGGAATGGCCGCTTCCCAGCAGCTGCGAAGGCAGGGGTATAGAGTAACTTTGTTCGAAAAGGATCGAAAAATAGGAGGCCTGCTGCGTTACGGGATTCCGGATTTCAAATTGGAGAAGTCTGTTATCGACCGCCGGTTGGAACAGCTTCAAGCCGAAGGTCTTTTATTTGAAACGGGTGTTACTGTCGGTGAAGATATTTCCATCCGCTATCTGCGGGATAAGTTTGATGCGGTACTTTTTACTACGGGAGCCGGTGTGCCCCGGGATTTGCCGGTGCCCGGCCGTGATTTGAACGGAGTTCATTTTGCCCTTGAATTCCTGGGTCAGTCCAACCGAAGAATCTCGAAAGAACTGTATGAAGAAGCCGAGATAAATGCAAAAGGCAAGAGGGTTCTTGTAATCGGAGGCGGTGATACCGGCTCTGACTGTGTGGGCACTGCCAGACGCCAGGGGGCCAGTAAAGTATATCAATATGAAATAATGCCTAAACCCATGGTTTGGGATAAACCGTGGAATCCTGTCTGGCCTGAGTGGCCGCAGATACTCAGAACGACATCCAGCCATATGGAAGGCTGCCGGCGGGACTGGAATATCGAAACAGTTTCTCTGGAAGGAAAGAACGGTAGACTCGGCAGGGGGAATTTTCGGCGTATCCAGTGGGTTCCCGGGGAAAAAGGCGCCAGGCCTGCCATGAAAGCCGTTAAGGGCAGTGAATTCTCCCTGGATGTGGATATTGTTCTTCTTGCTATGGGATTTGTTCATGTGGAGCATGGACGTGCTGTAACCGATCCTGATCTGGAGCTGGATGGCAGGGGTAATATCATGGCAGATAATTACCACACCAGTGTTGAGGGCCTATTTACCGCCGGGGATGCAAACACCGGTGCCTCATTGGTGGTTCGGGCTATAAATCACGGACGTCAGGCAGCAGAATCGGTTCATAGCTGGTTGAAGGAACAATGATTTCCTGGAATATTGAACAGTCCTGAAAAAAGGCTCTGGCTGAATGGTTGTTTATCGATTATTGTTAACCATTAAAGATGGCTTTCCCTCCTGACAAACGGTTTATTACCGCATTGATAGTTCTTTTATTCATACTCAGTTCTTCACTTATCGGAGAGAGTCTGTATTTTGAAAAAAGGGATTTCTCCAACCTCACCATACCTTCAGTCAGCTGCATAGCCCAGGATAACCGTGGTTATATCTGGGTTGGTACTCCCGGCGGGCTATTAAGATATGACAGCCGGAAGCCCATACTGATTAATAAAAAGAACTTTCCGGTACTGCCATCCGATCAGATCCTTTCATTGGGTTTCGTAATAGACACAGAGGAACTCTGGATCGGAACTTCCGGTGGTATGGTTCGCTACAGTTTGCAAACCAACAAGATGGAGAGGGTTCAGCTTCGTTACAGAACCAGTGAAAAGATCAGTTCTGCAGTAGTGAGTATAGCAGTTCGGGATTCGAAGAGAGTTTTTGCAGTATCAGGAAACAGTATCGTCCGCTACAACGGTGACGACAATATGGAAGAGATACCTGTGGATCCTGCAATTTCAGGACGTAACATCGATGTTTATGAAGTTGCATTTGATGCTGATGGAAATCTCTGGGCCACTGCCTCTGATGGGTTGAAACGCTGGGATGAAAATATATCCCGATTTAAACACGCTCAGACTCTTGAGAATGCCTTCAGTCTGGATGCAATTGGAAATAACCTCTGGATTGGGTTGGGTGCCGGTGAAGGTTTGATCCGCTACAGATCCGAGTCCGGTATTATTGAATTTTTTGAAGTTCCTGGTGATACCACGGCTGTAGCTTCAGATCCTGATGGTCTTATCTGGGTTGGTACTGAAAACGACGGCATATATATAATTAATCCAGGTTCAGGGAATATTACGTCCTGTGATTACGATCCCGAACACCCCTATAAACTTCCCAGCAAACGAATTGAGTCTTTATTTCCCGGCAGAAATGGCCGTCTCTGGATAGGAACCGCCGATACTGGTTTAATATCTGTAGACAACAATAAAAGCAACCATCTGAGTTACATTCGAAGATCCGGTACAAACGGACTTCCTTCGGGATCTTTTCAAGCTATTTTTGAAGATAGTCTGGGCTATATATGGGTTGGTTCGAATCTTGGTGGTGTGGCCAGGATAGATCCGATAACCGGCAGTGTTCATCAGTATCGCAATAATCCGATGGATCAGTTTTCCATAATGAGCGATCATATCAGCGGTATCGTGGAAGATGATACGGGACGATTGTGGATAGGCACCGATAAAGGGCCGGCCCTTTATCTGCCGGAAGTTGATGGCTTTGAGCCTGCTGGAAATATGATAAGCGGCTGGCCTGATTTCAGGGGGCAGAAAGTTATCGCCCTTGTTCGTGGGCTGGACGGCAGTATATGGATTTCTTTCATGAACGGCTCTTTGTACAGGCTGAACCTTCAAGAAAGAGAGTACAAGGTTTATAATTTTCCTTCTTCAACGGTTCCCGCTGTACTTTTCATTGATGAAAAAGGCACGTTGTGGGCCG
>QNBK01000058.1 GCA_003644105.1 Spirochaetota bacterium
AGAAGAGTATTCAGATAACTGAAACAAGCGATGATCTGAATGAATTAATCAACCGTTGGACTGAGGTGTTCAGCCGTTGAGATATTTCAGCGGAAGATTAAACGGAACCGGTGTTCTTCTCTGGCCCGTTCTTTTCTGGATTACAGCTTTCGCCCTTCCCCTGATTTCTGTGGCTTTAAAAGCGGCCGGCTCGGTGGCTGAATTAACCGGTGTAATCCAGTCACCCTACTACAGGGGGGTAATGGGATTTTCCCTCAAACAGGCCGCACTCAGTACTGTGTTCTCGGTTCTTCTTGGACTTCCCGGTGCGTATTTCGTCGGAAGACACCATTTTCCCGGAAGAAAACTTTTAAGATCCATCTCCACGGTGCCCTTTGTACTCCCTTCGATACTGGCTGTTCTCGGATTCATATTGGTTTTCGGTAACTCAGGGCTCATTAACTCTATACGTCAAACGACTTTAATTGGTGACAAAGAACCATGGAAGATGCTCTACTCCCTTCGGGCCATAATTCTGGCCCACATGTTCTACAATTTTCCACTCACACTCCGTATTGTCGGAGATGCCTGGTACTCACTTCCCCAATCAAAATACAATGCCGCCCGTTCCCTGGGTGCCGGGCCGATAAAAGCCTTTTTCACCGTTGATTTTCCAAGGTTAGCCCCGGCAATACTGACATCGGCGGTAATTACCTTTCTCTACTGTTTTCTGAGCTTTGCAATTATTCTTGTACTCGGCGGCGGACCTCAGTTCACCACTCTCGAAGTGGAGATTTACAGATTAATCAAATACCAGCTGGATTTCAGCCGGGGCAGTGGTCTTGCCATTATCGAATCAATCGCAGCCCTCGGCCTTCTTGCCGTTTATGCAAGTCTTGACACTGTACTCAGAAGGCGGACTGTCGATGATGATGATGCGGTAAAAATCAGAACACCAGGAAGAATTACCGGATGGAAAATGCTGCCGGCATTTCTTTATCTGATACCGGCACTTTTTTTAATTTTCGCACCACTTATATCAATTATGATTTACAGTTTCCTCACTCGAGCAACCAGAGCGGCAAGCCTGCACTTATCCTTCTCTCACTGGAAAAGTTTATTCGGCAGCGGAAGAGTCGGAGCTTCGGTACCCCTGAACTCCGTAATAAGAACCTTCAGTCTGGGTATTGCAGTTGCCGGAATAACAACCGTTACTGCTGCTCTAGCGGGGTGGTACACGGCACATAGAAAAGGCTTTCTAGTGAAAATTATTGAGTTTATGCTCTTTATTCCCATGGGTGTCAGTACTGTGATGCTCGGCCTGGGATACCTTATTCTTACAAACAGTATTCCCGGAGGTAAAGCCCTCAGGCTGGCAGCTCTCGCTGCATCTCACACAATAATAGCACTCCCCTTTGCCTACCGTATCATTTCAGGGCGGCTGAAACTGATTTCCCGGCGTATACCTCAGGCGGCCCGGGTTTCGGGTGCCAGCCCTCTTAAATCCTTTTTTACAGTAGAGCTGCCACTGGCCAGGGGGGCTTTAGTTACAGCGGCAGTTTTTTCACTGGCTATATCCGCCGGAGAACTTAATGCAACAATAATCCTGGCACCCCCTGATTTCACCACCATTACCCTTGCCATTTACAGATTGATAGGTTCTTACGATCTTTTCGGTGCCTGTGCCCTGGGCACAGTTCTGATTGTAATCAGCATTATCAGTTTTCTCACCCTTGATAAATATGGAGAACAGACTCTGTGAAAACCTCTGCACTTATTTTTAACGGCGTTGAATTCAGGCGGGAGGAATTTTTTCTCAAGGCTGATAATACTTTCCCAGCCGGAAAACTCACCGTCATTCTTGGACCCAGCGGAAGCGGAAAAACCACGCTTCTCGATCTGGCGGCAGGTTTTCTCAAGCCGGATAAGGGAAGCATCATGGAGGGGAACCTGGATGTTACAATGCTGTCCCCGGAAAAACGCCAGGTGGGTGTGGTTTTTCAGGACCACGCACTTTTCCCCCACTTAAGCGTTAGAGACAATGTAGCTTATGGACCGAGAGCCAGGGGAATGGGAAGAAGACAGGCTGGTATGGCTGCCGACAGATATCTGGAAATGACCCGGATATCCCGATATGCGAAAAAGAAACCCTCATCCCTGTCTGGGGGTGAGAAACAACGGGTATCACTGGCCCGGGCTCTGGCCATCAAACCGAAGATACTTCTCCTGGATGAACCATTCAGTTCCCTTGATGCATCTTTACGGAGGGATATGAGAAATGAAGTGCGAAATATTCAGAGAGAAACAGGAATAACAGCCGTTCTGGTTACCCACGACCAGGAGGAGGCCCTCTCCCTGGCCGATTTTCTGGCGGTTATGAAGGATGGCGAAATAACACAGATGGGTAGTCCCGCAGATTTATGGACGTTTCCCGAGAATCTGTTTACCGCCCTGTTTATCGGCCGCAGTACCCGTCTGAAGATTCGAAAAATATCTTCACTTAAAGACAATCTTTATACAGTGGAGACAGCAGCAGGATCCATCAGGGTTGAGCATAAAGGTACTATCCCTGATTTACCGGCCACTCTGATAATCAGACCGGAAAATCTCAGAGTTTCGGGCTCAGGTGACATCAGAGGAACGGTAAAAGAGGCAGAATACACAGGAGACCAGTGGAAAATATATCTGTCGGTACCAGGGGATAGTTCCGATCTGATTGAGTTCAACTGCCCGGGTGCAGCACCACCATCGATTGGAGAATCTGTTACACTGATGCACCAGCCGGGGTCTGTCAGGATTTTACCTGGAGTAATGAACGATCCCGGCATTCGCTTGGGAATCAGTTAATTGCCCTCTTCCAGACCCGACCTGGCCGTTCGGGCCTGAGCAGGAGAATCGTAGACGTTCAGACTGCTGTCAGGAACCCATCCCCGGGTATTGTCAGCGGAGGATTTTACCTCCAGCCAGTAGGAGCGGCTGTCATCCGCACTTATCTTGGATAAAATCTCAACAATATCCCCCTGGCGCAGCAGGCCATTTACTTCGGCATCCCCCCGGGGTTCAGAGAGAATCTTCTGATAAGGTCTGCCTGCCACACCCCACAGGCTGTCGGAAGTAAGAACAGGTGTCGGCGGAAGATCGGGAGAAAGAAGCTCCTCCTCAGGCCGGCATGATACGGTAATCAGTAAAACAACAAGCAGCATGGCGGGAAAAAAGAACCTCATGCATCACCTTTTTTCAAATTGTTAATCTCATCACGCAGCACAGCAGCTTCCTCGTATTCCATATTCTTTGCCCTTTCAAGCATTTCATTTTCCAGAGCTTTGAGAAGTCTCTTTTTCTGCTTCGGATCCAGAAGGTTAGCAGACTTCTTCATTACATCGATACTCATTTTTTCGGCAGCTTTCTTTTCATCGCTCCGGCGGACCAGTATGTCTTTGATTTCCTTCTTTATAGATTCCGGAGTAATTTCATGTTTCTGATTATATTCCTGCTGAACAGCCCGGCGGCGGTCGGTTTCCGCTATGGCAGCCGACATGGCTTTACTGATTCCATCGGCATACATGATAACCTGCCCGTTGATATTCCTTGATGTCCTTCCAATGGTCTGAATCAGACTTGTTTCACTTCTTAAAAATCCGATTTTATCGGCATCCATTATAACCGTCAGCGAAACTTCCGGGATATCAAGTCCTTCTCTGAGCAGGTTGATGCCCACAAGAACATCATAGTCGCCTTTTCGTAAATCCCGTATAAGTTCAACTCTTTCAATCGTTTCAATTTCACTGTGAAGATACCGGGCTTTCACACCCAATCCAACCAGATAGTCGGTAAGATCTTCCGACATCTTTTTTGTCAGAGTAGTTACAAGCACGCGCTCATCAGCCTGGGCCCTTTTATTAATCTCGGTGTACAGGTTCTCAATCTGACCCTCGGTGGCCCTGATTTCAATAGGCGGATCCAGAAGGCCGGTAGGCCGGATAAGCTGTTCCACAACCGCTTTGGTTTTCAGCTTTTCCTCTTTACCGGGGGTGGCCGATACGTAGACAATCCGGTCCAGGCGGCTTTCAAACTCATCGTATACCAGGGGCCGGTTATCAAGCGCCGAAGGGAGGCGGAAACCGTAATTCACAAGATTCAATTTTCTGGATCTGTCCCCTTCGTACATGGCTCTTACCTGAGATAAGGCGACATGTGATTCATCCACAAAAGTGATAAACTCCTCGGGGAAGTAATCAAGAAGCACCTCTGGACGTTCCCCGGGCTGCCGGCCTGTCAGATGACGGCTGTAATTCTCTATCCCCGGGCAGTATCCCATCTCTCCAAGCATTTCAAGATCGTATTCGGTACGGATTTTAAGCCTCTGGGCTTCAACAATCTTTCCCGCTGCCTCGAGATTCTCCAACTGCTCTGTCAATTCTTCCTGCACTGTTTTACAGGCAAGACGAACCCGCTCCTCGGGCATAACAAAATGCTTAGCTGCGTATATCGTCGTTGTTTCCAGTTTTTCCAGGACCTCACCGGTAAGAGAATGTATGCGATCGATACTCTCCACTATGTCAAAATCCAGGCTGATTCTATAGGCGATATCCGTAAGATAAGCAGGAAATATTTCCAGAACGTCACCCCGAATACGGAATTTCCCACGTTCCAGAATTGCATCATTTCGCTGGTACTGCATACTTACCAGCTCAAGTCTCAGTTTATGGAGGTTTATTTCATCGCCGAGATGAATCTGCAGTTTCATGTCCCTGTAGGTTTCAGTGCTCCCCAGGCCGTAGATGCAGGATACGGTTGCCACAATAATCACATCCCGGCGTTCCATGAGACTCATGGTTGCTGAAAGCCGCATGCGTTCAATCTCTTTATTGACGCTGGAATCTTTCTCAATATACAAATCCCGGGAGGGAACGTAGGCTTCAGGCTGATAGTAATCAAAGTAGGAAACAAAATACTCTACCGCGTTATCCGGAAAATACTCTGTAAACTCACGGTAGAGCTGAGCCGCCAGGGTTTTATTATGACTGATAATCAAAGCCGGCATCTGCATTCGCTCAATTGTTTTTGCCATGGTGAAGGTTTTGCCCGACCCGGTAACTCCCAGAAGGGTTTGATACTTAAGGTGATCGTTCAAGCCTTTTGTCAGGGCCTCGATGGCCTCCGGCTGATCCCCTGCAGGCTCATAAGGGGCTGAAACTCTGAACTTACGGCTCAATCATCACCCCCGGTCCGGGTTGTCAGAGTGAGTTCAATACTCAGTTCCCGCCGTCCGCGCTGTACAATGACAGTAATAACATCCCCGGGGTGTGTACGTTCAAGGGCGGCATAAAAGTCACTTAAGGAGCTGATGGAATCACCGTTGATACCGGTAATAATATCTCCGCCGAGGTAGATAACCGAATTCCCGGTTCTCACCGCCTTATCCTGAGATCCGCCCCGAATACCGGCATCTTCGGCATTTCCACCGTTTTTAACTCTGGAGACCAGAATCCCATGAGAAATCGGCAAGCCGGCATATCGAACCAGTGAGGGGAAGAGCTGAACCGGCTCAATATCAATCCAGCCTCTCTGAACAAATCCGTACTCAATCAGATCGGGAACAACACGTCTGGCTGTATCAACGGGAACGGCAAATCCGATTCCCACAGAACCACCGGACGGGGAGTAGATCATCGTATTCACACCGATGATTTCCCCTATGGTATTCAGAAGGGGTCCCCCGGAGTTCCCGGGGTTTATAGATGCATCAGTCTGAATCAGATCCCGTATAACGATTCCTTTGTCATTTTTCAACGGCCGTCCCAGGCCTGAAATAATACCGGTGGTCAGGGTACGCTCAAAGGCGAATGGATTCCCGATAGCCAGAACCTTCTGCCCCACTTTCAACCCCCCGGACTCACCGAAAGAAATGGTTGTCAGTGATTTTTTCCCGGGGTCAATTTTAACCACGGCCAGATCGTTCTCCTGATCCGTGCCTATTACCTCTCCTTCGTAGAGGGTACCGTCGGACAGTGTGACATTCACCTTGTACGCCTTTTCAACAACATGATAGTTGGTAAGGATATAACCACGGCTGTCAAAAATAGATCCGGATCCTGAAGAACCCTTTTGGGGAACCGGCTCAAGAAACCAGTTGTACCCCACAACCTCGGTGGTAATATTTACAACAGCTTTATTGAATCGGTCGTACACATTGATATTTTCCAGCTCTCCTTCATCGTATCCCTCTTTCGAGAAACTGGTATAAGAGGGATTATCATTATGCTGATAACTGAAGGAAGAACTCTCCTGACTTTCTGAAACGGCAATTACTTTGACCTCTGCTCTGCTTCGAGTCCCTCCGAGATGAAAATCGATAATGCCGAATCCCATAAAGAGAATAAAAATAAAGAGTATCAGAATTATCAATGTGAAAAACAAATTGTTACGGTTACGGATCTTCATTCTCACAGTATAGTTTTACTCAGCACCAACAGGAAGCATCTTCAGGGAAACAGAGGCCGAAGTTCTGATGTTTTCATGGATACGATATTTCTGTGCTCCTCCACTCCCAGGCCGGCGGTATGGGTGAGCAGTATGTTCAGGGGATCACCATGAGATACAAGGCATATGGTTCTATGGGAGTAAAACATGTCCACCCTATGGATAAAATTTTTCAGCCTGTAAAGAACATCCCGGGGGCTTTCAACCCCGTGATTACCGTTATCCGGATTCTTGCCATCATCCTGCCAGACCCGGTGATAGTTTTTATCGTCAGTTCCCTCGAAATCTCCAAAAAAACGCTCCCTCAGATCCTTGTCAATTCTGACTTCTTCCGCGGAAAGATAATCAGCGGCACACCAGGCGGTTTCAAGGGCTCTCTTGAACGGGGAAGAGAAAAAAACCGTATCCCGGGACAATCCGCTCCCTTTCAGGGCGGCTCTGATATCCGGAAGTGAGCCCTCAGCCAGGCCCCAGCCGCCGCTGCCGTCCTCCAGGCTGCTGATGATAATACCCGCATTGTTGGCCAGAGAACGGCCGTGGCGCATCAGATAATAGCTGTTGTTCAAATTTCCAATCACGGCAGTATTCTATACTCACAGCTTTGAAGCAAACAATCCATATTGAAGAGACTACAGGGTTCTCCAGAAAATATCCCTGTCCCCGTAACGCCGATGTTGAATGGATTCCAGTACATCCTTTTCAGAAACCTCATCTCTTGAAGCCATATCCGCCAGGGTTCTGGCCACTTTCAGAACTCCATGGGCCGCTCTGGATGAAAGCCCCAGCTGAACCACAGCTTTCTTCAAATAAGATGATGAGGCTTCATCCAATACGATGAATCTCTGTATTTCACCCGGGGGAATATCCGCATTTATATTCCAGAAACTCTCTCTGTAGCGTTTAAACTGCCGTTCTCTGGAATCTTCCACCCGGGCTCTGACGGTGAAGCTATCCTCACCGGCAGGTTCCAGTAAATCTTCAGGTTTCACCATGGGCACCGGCACTCTGAGATCTACCCTGTCCAGAAGAGCCCCGCCCAGATGTCTCCAATACCGGCTTATTTCAGGAGTGGTGCAGAGGCAGGTAGCCTCTTCCCGGCCGAGATTGCCGCAGGGGCAGGGATTCATGGTCATCTGTAGCTGAAAGTCCGCCGGATACCACCAGGTTTTACCGGCCCGGGCCATGTCCACCCTTCCGGATTCTAAAGGCTCCCGCAGTGTCTGCAGCACCCTGCTTCCGTATTCCGGCGCTTCATCGAGAAAAAGAACTCCGCCATGGGAGAGAGAAACTTCCCCGGGGTACATCCCCGATCCCCCTCCGATCAAACCCTCGGCCGAAGAGGTGTGATGGGGTTCCCGGAAAGGCGGCCTTGTTATCAGTCCCTCTTCCACCCTGAGTTTCCCCGCCTGAGACCATATTCGGGAAACTTCCAGACTTTTATCGGAATCAAGATCCGGCAGCAGACCAGCCAGAGCCCTTGCGGCCATTGTTTTTCCGCTCCCCGGAGGGCCGAACAGAAGAATGTGATGTCCCCCTGCAGCGGCGATTTCCAAAGCCCGCCGGAGTACCGGCTGTCCCTTCAGATCCGATAAATCCTGCTTCGGTGCCTGGGTGTAATAAGGCTTATCAAAATGCGAAAAAGCGGTCCATTCACCCTCCAGCAGCCCGGGAAGCGTCCGAAGATTGCCGATACCCACCGGAATGGCTCCTGGTATGGCCAGAGCCTCGGAGAGGTTTGCATCTGGAACGATGAATCGGTTGATATCCCCGGCCATTGCCGCAGCAACAGCGGGAAGCACAGCGTTTACCGGACGGACGGTACCGTCCAGCAGCAGTTCCCCGGCGCAGAGTACCGAGGTGATTTCAGAATCCGGAATCTGCCCGGTGGCCGACAGTATACCCACGGCAATGGGAAGATCGTAGGAGGCACCTTCTTTTTTCAATCCAGCAGGTGAAAGATTAACCAGGATTCTATCCTGAGGAAAGTTGAATCCGCTTCGTTTGAGGGCCACTCTCACCCTTTCCCGGGACTCTCTGACGGCATTATCCGGAAGTCCGACTATATCCAGACCCGGGATTCCCCTGCGTATATCGACCTCGACTGAAACCAGAGCTCCGGCATAGCCCGACGGCGCGTAAGCAAATATTTTCATATACACCCCGTACTCTTTGACGGGGTAAAACTTCAATCTGCTTGAAGGGTTAGTTAAAAAGAGATCTTTCCCGGGCCACAAGTTCGTCGCAGCGTTCATTCCAGATGTTGCCTGCATGCCCCTTAACCCACTTCCATTCCACATTCATGGAGTCGTCAAGAGCCTTGAGCTGCAGCCAGAGGTCTTTATTCTTAACCGGTTTTCCCGCCGCTGTTTTCCAGCCTCTGGCCACCCAGCCCTTCATCCACAGGCTGATGCCCTTTTGGACATATTGGGAGTCGGTATTGATTTCTATTAATTGACCCGGGGCAGTATTCTTCTGTACTGATTCCAAAGCGCTGATAACAGCTGTCAGCTCCATTCGGTTGTTGGTTGTCGACCTGTCAAAACCGGAAAGTTCCTGAGGATTATCAGGATCGTTGAGAATAACCGCAGCCCAGCCGCCGGCCCCGGGATTCCCGGTACAACCGCCGTCTGTATATATAACCAATTTCTCGGGCATTATTTACCTCATTGCATTTTTAGTGATGTACCGGCATATTGTCATCCACATGACCATACACGAGCTTCTCGACGAATACAATCTGGCCACCGATGACATACGATGGTCGCTCTGCCTCAGGATTACCGAATCAATAGTCCACAATCTGGAAAATGAAGGATCTGAAGGTCTTACCCGGAAGCTCTGGTCCGGAAATACCGGGGATGAACTTTACGATATGGAAGAACGCTGGACCCGGGACAGGGGAGACCGCCTGAACCGGGCCATTCTGGACGAGGGACACCTGCGGGATGAGTTATCACAGATGGTTCTGGATAAAATCAACCGCCGACAGCTTTAATCCTCTCGCTTACCCAGGATTCAATCCCTTTGAAAACGCCCTCCAGCTCCGCCTCGGCAGCCTCAGGATTATCCCCCATAGCCGACCTGCAGGATGCATAAAATTTAATCTTGGGTTCGGTACCCGAAGGTCTGGCAGTTACAAGGCTGCCGTCTTCAAGAACAAACTGAAGCACATTGGAAGAGGGAAGATGAATATCCTGCACCGTAGATCCGTCTGCGGGGTTCTTCGTGGTACCGTCTTTGTAATCCCTGACTGCCGTGATGGCCTTTGATGAGATGGACACCGGGGGATTATCCCGGAGGGACTTCATCAGCTCAACCATGACAGCTTCCCCTTTTTCCCCTTCAAGATATCGGCTGATAAGCATTTCCTGCCAGTAGCCGAAGCGGGCCCAGAGTTCTTTGAGGTGGTCCATAACGGTGAATCCCCGGGACTGATTCCAAAGTGCCAGCTCAGCCGTCATGGAGGCGGCGGAAACGGCATCCTTGTCCCGAACCGAGGTTCCAACGAGGTATCCGTAGCTTTCCTCACCGCCGAACACGTAGTTGTAACTGCTGTCTGATTCAAATTGCCGAATTTTTTCACCGATGAATTTAAATCCTGTGAGTACCCTGAAACTCACCGCCCCGTAGGCTTCGGCAATTTTATTCTGAAACTCCGAGGTTACGATGGTGTTCACAAAGGCAGGATTCACCGGAAGAGATCCCTGCTCTTTTCTACTTCTGAAGATATAATCCGCCAGTAAGGCCCCTAACTGGTTTCCGGTAATCAGTACCCATTCTCCGTTTACAGGAACAGCAATACCCAGGCGGTCGGCATCAGGGTCGGTGGCCATTACCAGATCGGCGTTTTCCTTTGCCGCCAGTTCCAGCGCCAGCTTCAAGGCCGGTGCAATTTCAGGATTGGGGAACTCCACTGTGGGAAAATCCCCATCGGGCTCCCGCTGCTCGGGTACGGTAATGATTTTTATTCCCAGATCGGAAAGTACCGATTCAACGGGAACAAGACCAGTGCCGTGGAGGGGCGTATAAATCACCTTCAAACCCGATCCCCGCTCTTTTACCAATACGGAGTTCAATGACTGTTCAACAACCATCTTCCTGTAGCTATTATCAATTTCCTCATCAACCATGGTGACAAGGCCATCATCGACAGCTTTTTTAAAACTCATAGCGGGAACAGATCCCTTTACTTTTCGCACCTCTCCGATAATACCGTTGTCGTGAGGAGGAACCACCTGAGCTCCGTCCGACCAGAACACTTTATATCCGTTATAGGCGGCTGGGTTATGACTGGCGGTAACCATCACCCCGGCACAGGCGGACTTATACCTGACGGCGTATGAGAGTACAGGAACCGGTCTAAGAGATGAAAAAAACCAGGTTCGAATGCCGTTTTCAGCCATTACCCTGGCAATTTCTTCGGCAAAAAGACGGGAGTAATGACGGCTATCGTAGGCAATGGCCACCGACCTCTCGGATTCACTGACATGGGAAAGGATGTAATTTGCCAGTCCCTGGGTGGTCCTCCGGACAACGGTTGGATTGATTCTGTTGATTCCCCCGCCTATCACTCCCCGCAATCCGCCGGTACCGAAATCAAGTTCCCGCCAGAATCTGTCGGAAAGGCCTTCCCAGTTTTCAGCCTCCAGTAAATCTCTGATTTCGACTTTGAAATCATCATGTTCTTCTTCTGAGAGATAAAGTTCCGCCGCCGATCTGATTTCTTCGTTTGTCATCGCATCAATCCTTTTTATTTCATCAGCCAGTGATGTAAATCCGCCGGCCGGGGGAAATTCAAATCCGAACCGGCTTCTTTGAGAACCTCTTCAGACCTGAAACCCCAGGATGCTCCGGCAAAAGAAACAGCTGCATTGCGGGCCGTCTCGAGGTCAACAGGAGTATCCCCTGCCATAAGTATAGAAGAAAGCGGATAGTTTTTGCCCAGAATATATTCGTTCAACGCTGAAGGATCCGGTTTATGGGGAAATCTCGGGGTATAACCCAGAACCTCATCAAATATTCCGTGGGGAAAAAGTTCCTCCACCACCGACTGAGCCAAGGCTTCAGGCTTGTTGGTAAATACAATCATGGGTACAGAAACACTGCCGAGGTATTTCAGCAGCTCAAGGATTCCAGGATAAACAAGAGAGAGTTTTGCAGGCCTTTTGGCATATTCATCTGCAATTTCAGTTAAGATTCTCTGTACTTCACCGTCGGAAACTCCCTCGGGAAGAACAAGTTTCAGAGCTTTCTCAAGTCCCCAGCCGACATATCCCCTGTAATTCTCAACCGGATGTTCAGGGTAGCCTTCCATCCTCAGTCTTGAGTTGTAGATATCCGCAATATCAGGAATGGAATCCACCAGAGTTCCATCAAGATCGAAAACAATCAGATTATAATTCACAAATATTCTCCTGAAAGCAGTCTATCCATGATGTGTATCGGGTAACAAGGTGAAGGGCTATTATGGTAAATATATGGAAGTACTGTTCATCGAGACTTTTTACGGCGGTTCCCACAAGAGCTTCGCCGATCAGTGGATTTCCCATTCCGCTCATAATTACCATCTGCAGACCCTACCGCCCAGATTCTGGAAGTGGCGTCAGGCCGGCTCGGCTCTTTATCTGGCGGAAAATATCCCACAGCCTGAAGAAAAAAAGTTCGATGCCGTTGTAATCAGCGGGATGATCGATATCGGCCACCTGAAAGTCCTCCGTCCCGATCTACCCCCTTCCATGCTGTACTTCCATGAAAATCAGTTCGCCTATCCCCTGCAGGCCGGGGAAAAACGCGACTTCAGGTATGGATTAACCGATCTTGTAAACGTGCTTGCCGCCGAAACTGCGGTGTTTAACTCATTTTTCAACCGGGAAACCTTTTTTAAAGAATGCAGGGGGTTGTTCCGGCGGCTGCCGGATGCGATTCCCTTGAATGCCGTCGATAAAGCCCTTGGAAAATCTGAAGTTATTTATCCGGGAATTGATATCGGAGCTATCACTCGGAAGCTTCCCAACCCTATCGAAAAAGGAATAGTTCCTCTGATAATCTGGAATCATCGCCATGAACACGATAAAAACCCCCAGATGGCCTTCAGGGTTTTAGAGAAACTCTCCCGGAGGAAAGTTCCCTTTAAACTGGCCCTTCTGGGAGAA
>QNBK01000059.1 GCA_003644105.1 Spirochaetota bacterium
CACCTGGTCGTCGACTGATGCACTGAGGTGTTTGAAATCCTCGCTGATCCATCCCCCTTCGGCAACCGCCAGTTCTTTATCCGTACGGGAGAGCAGGGGGGAGTAGTAGTCTTCGGGAATATCGTCTGCGCTATCGAAGGTGATGTAGGGATAAGATGAAATCACCCATAGATCGAGCCGGGGTTCGAAAATCTCTATCTGATTCCATTTCATTTTACCGGGTGAAAAATCCTGTTCCTCGGGTTGATACCAGAGGTTGTTCAGGTCTTCCCATTGAAAGGTTGCAAATATCTTTGTTTCCGGGGATTCTGCTTTAACTGCATCGTAGATTTCCTGGTAAAGGCTCAGATAGTTGTTGAAATCCTCAGGATAAGCATCGGCATAAGTGTTGATTTCCGAAGCGAGGCCCAGATAACGGGGATGAAATTCCCGGACAATCCTCAGGGCGAAATTCTTCATGGCAGAACGCACATCGGGGTTTCTGAACCCGGCCTCCCACCCGCCGGGCAGCTGCTGGAATTCCCTTCTGTTCAGCCCGTTCAAAGGGTCAAGAATAAAAATCCCTTCAAGATTTTCCCGATGTGCCAGAATCATCTGGTTTTTCAGGTCCTCTATTTTCTCTGAGACTCCATCCGGACTGTCCCTGAAATCCTCCCAGGGAATCTCACTCTGATACAGCACCGCATCGGCATGCCTGCCCAGGTTGTCATAGAGCTGAAAAACACTTTCCAGACTGATTTCCGGAGGGGAGTTGAAAAACCCGTAGGCGGTCTCCGCTGTGAGTTCGGAGCTGTTACAGGACTGGAAGAGGAGCAGAGCGGCTGTTAAAACCAGGGTTTTCAGTATTCGATACATCGTGTTTCTCCTGCGGGTGGGGCCTCTTATTGTATTCCTGAAACCCTATGCCAGGAAACAACCCGGCTGCCTTTGAACGTAAAGTCTTCCTCTTCCCCGTAAATGATAATGGGTGTTTTTTTGATGCGGAATTATCTTCACCTGTTGGAGGAAGCAGGATTGAAAAGTGATTCTGGATTTAATTTTTGGCAAAAAAAGTACAAATATAATTTACTGATGACAAAACTGATAAAAAATGTAGTATTGCTTATACATAAGCCCTTGACGTCTGTAAAGACTTATATATAATACATTATATGAAATCAAGTGTTGATAATATCTTACCACAGCAAGTGCGGCGTTCGCTTATAAAATTTGGTGCCGACTTATCCATTGCAAGGCGTAAGCGGCGTTTGACTGTAGCTATGATGTGTGAACGGGTTGGAATATCCAGATCCACATGGCAGCGTATGGAAAAAGGTGATGCCACAGTTTCCCTGGGTGCTTATGTTCAAGCCTTATTCGTACTCGGCCTCGGCACACCGCTGACAGATCTTGTTGATCCCGGTAATGATGAACATGGACTGTTGCTTGAAATTGACCATTTACCCAAACGAGTAACTGCACCTAAAGTAGTACAATCAGACAGGAAGGGTGCTTCTCTGCATGTTCATAATCATGAGGACACAAAATGAAGCGACAAATAGATATCATGCTGGGCAACAATGAAGTTCCTCTTGGAGAATTACGCTATGATTGGCAGGGAAGGCGTGAAAGTGCAGCGTTCATCTATACGCCCGAATGGCTATCGAATAATAAGCGTTTTGCAATCGATCCAGCACTTCCACTGGTAAGCGGTTTCCAGTTCCATGCCCGCCACAGTGGGAATGGCACGATTTTTCATGGAGCCATTGCCGATACCGAACCTGATGGATGGGGACGTAGAGTAATATTGCGTGATCATGCTAAACAACGTGAGGTTGCACGATTAGATAATCGTTCTGTTAATTCCAGTTTTCTTGGAGAGCTTGATTTTCTCTTGGCAGTCGATGACGAGAGCCGTATTGGAGCACTACGTTTTCGGGATGAGAATGGACAGTTTCAAGGTGCATTTAACGTCGAGGGACGACGGACACCACCATTGATTGAACTGAAGCAGCTTCTTGGAGCATCTCAAGCCGTTGAAATGAGTCGGGAGACCGCACGGGATCTTGCCTATTTGCGGGGACGAGCCACCTCGTTGGGCGGTTTACGTCCGAAGTGTTCCTTGAGGGATAATGACGGACAACTTGCTATCGGAAAGTTCCCAAGTGTTAATGATCAACGAGCAGTTACAAAGGGTGAAGTGCTCGCTCTGAAACTTGCCGGACAGGCTGGTATTAATACTGCTACTGCCCGCGTAGTCATGTCGGAAGATCTTCCCGTAGCCTTAATCCGTCGGTTTGACCGTCTGAATGACGGTTCACGTATCCCGTATATTTCAGCTGCGACACTGCTTGGCATCGAACGGGATGATCCGGTGGAACATGCCTACACTGATATAGTTGATGCAATACGTATCTTCGGACATGACGCTCAGCGCGATATCGAAGAACTATATAGACGTATCGCCTTTTCGATAATGATTAATAATGTTGATGACCATCTTAACAACCATGGGTTTCTACATGTGGGGTTTGGTCAATGGCGTTTGGCTCCGGCTTTTGATATCAATCCCTTTCCTGACCGGGCTCCTGAATTAAAGACCTGGATTTCTCATGACACAGGCCCTGAGGCTTCTTTAGATGCATTGCGATCAATAAGCCCTTATTTCCGTATAAAACAAAACCTTAGTAATATTATCATAGGGGAAGTCGCTGCTGCGGTTATGGGTTGGAAGGAAACAGGTAATCTGATCGGAATGTCCAGGGTGGAATTAGATGCTTTTACAGATGCCTTCCATGAAAATAAAAAATTAAAAAAGGAGCAATGAAGTGTTAAGCCTCCCAGATTTATCCATGGTTATAAGGGAATCCAGAACTCTTGCTGAATCTCCTCCATTTGCACTCTGTAGATTATCCAGATTTAAAAGGGCTTCCAACATCGGGTGATTGTTGAATACGGCCTTGCAGAGCGTCGTTTTTCCCGACTATCTTCGGATCATGCTGTTCACCCCGGCCGTTTCATACCATTCATTTGCTGAACATTGCCCGCTCCATGGCGGAACAGAAAAATTTTTCAATCGGTATGGTTGTATCAGATCTGATCCGTTCGGGACTTCGCCGCCGCACAGGATATAGTAATGATGACGGCTTACCGGTATTTGAAGCCCGGGACAGCTCTCAGGTGATAACTCTGGAAGATGAAAGATGGTGACATCCCTGCTTGATGTGAATGTCCTGATTGCCCTGGCCGCTGTAACCGAGGGAGTTCTGGGAACACTTGAAAAACGCATTCTCAACGCCGTTAGAGGAACTGCCTATGAAGCCTCGGTTATATCCCTCTGGGATTGATCGAGAATCAGTAATGATGATGAGGCGCACAGGCTGAATCCCGCAACCGATCTTCCGACGGCGGCAGCTCCTCGGGTATCGGCAAACCGTACTTCTCTGCAATGGCGGTGAGCCCCCCGGTAAATACATTGTATAGCTCGGCATTGATACCCATCTGTCGGGCCCCATCAACGTTGTCTTTCAGATCGTCCAGAAACAGTACCTCCTCCGGGAGGCATGGGGCAGACTCAGTAGATAATGTGTCCAGAAGAAGCTGATATATGGCAGGTTCAGGTTTGTTCAGTTTCACCCGGCCGGAGAAGATACGGTGGTTGAAGGTTTGCAGCCAGAGATCGCGCTCTTCAAGTGCCGAACAGAAGGATTCGGGCATATTTGATAGAACGGCCAGAGTTAAGCCGGCTTTTTTTAAAATCGGAAGCCAGTTTACAGTAGCCTCGTTTGGTTCAGACCAGATTTCCACATCCCATTCTGCAAGTTTATGAAGGAGCTTATCATCCTCAGCAGCCGGATATCCCCGGGTGATTCGCTGCCAGTACTCGATATTGCTGATTGTATCCCGGTCGTAAGCGGAACGCTCCGAAAAATACCGTTCCATCAGTAACTGCTCGGAGATTCCCGCCGCCTCTGCTACCCTGGAACAGGCATTTGAGGATGGGGGCCATACGAGCACTGAGCCATAATCGAACACGACGTTTTTTATCTGCATGATGGGGAGTTTATCCTTCATGACCGAAGCGGGACAAGAAGGAGCCCCTTTGACTGCCGGGATATCAGATGATAAGATTCTAAAAATACCCGAATCAGGCTGAATAAAAGGGGGAACCCTTAAAAAGTCAGGGACTTTATGCTCTGGATGTGTCATGAAACGGGATGTCTATCTTCTTAAGATTAAAAACAATATCGGCAAAAATTATGTTTTCCTCGGCCTCAGCTATGTAGATCTGACCCGGGGTTTATGGATGATCTGGCTCACCCTCCGGGGATTCAGCTTAACCCAGCTGGGAGTGATGGAAGGCCTGTTTCATCTAACTACTTTTCTGATGGAAGTTCCGACAGGGATTGTTGCAGATCTGTTCGGACGGAAGATGAGTCGAATCCTGGGTAGAATTATCTTTTTGGGAAGCCTTTTTATTCTCTACTACAGCCGGAGTTTTCCGGTTCAGTGCCTTGGTTTTTCCCTGTCGGCTATCGGGTACAATCTCGAAAGCGGTGCCGGGGAGGCTCTAATATATGATTCCCTCAAGGAAATCGGCCGGGAGAGTGTCTATAAGAAAATTGCCGGTATCAACAATCTCATCTTTGAGGGCGGATCGATTATCAGCCTGATTGTCGGGGGGTATTGCGCCCATAATCTGGGTTACCAATGGGTTTTTATACCCGGAATGACTGTTAGTGCCATGAGCATCGTCGTTGCCGTACTTTTTGAGGAACCGACGATAATCCAGGAAGAACAGCACCGACTGCGTGAAATGGGTTGGTTTCAAGCAATGAAAGAACAAACCCTGATGAGTGTGCAGGTAATTGTTGAGAAACCACGCATTGCTTTCATTATCCTTTTCACGGAGCTTGTGATGATGTTCATTGCAAGCCTATATTTTTACCTGCAGACATTCTGGAAATCAGAAGGACGGAATGAACTGCAGATAGGCGGATACCTTGCCCTGGCATCGGTATTAAGTGCGGCGGCAGGAATTCTTACCGGAAAAATTGAGAAGAAGATTGGAGTTCGGGGAATTATTCTCTTCTTTCCCTTTTTACTTATCTTGAGTATCTGGGGGATAGGACTTACAGACTATTCGGTATTTTTCTATGGGATTACAGGATTTGTTGATGGTGTTTTATTTGTGGCCATGCAGGACTACCTGAATAAGTTGATCCCTTCAGAGCGGCGGGCAACCATCCTTTCTTTCCAGAGTATGGCATTCAGCCTGTATATGATCCTCTTTTTCCCTCTGATCGGTCTGATTGGAGAGCAGCGGGGTCTGCAGACGGCATTCCTTATTCTGGCTGTTGTTGCCACACTCATGTATGCCGTTTACCTGATAATCTCGATGAGAAAACGAAATGGAAATTAACAGACTCTTGGAGTCTGTCGGACTTAACCATTCCGGACCGATTTTCGCCCTTTTTTTCCGCTGTTGCGTTGGTAAAATGCTCATTTAGCCTAGCTAAACTCCGCATTTACCGCCTTGTATCGGAAAAAAATCATCGAAAATCTTCTCGAAAGCCCCAAGTCCGACAGACTCCTAGACAGATTCCCAGCGGGAGTTCAGACTTATTTCCATGAAAGAAAACAGCGGTCCTTTTCTCTACCTCGGCGATGACGATGTTGATGGTGCTGCCGCCTACCTTGCAGGCGTGATGACTCACTATGGACTTGAGTACGAACACCTTCCCTCGGATTCGGCCCTGGAGCCGGAGGTTTTAAATCAGGACTGGTCTGCTCTCATCATCAGTGATTACCCTGCCGGAAATATCTCCGGAGATTTGATGAGTGCCCTTGCCCAAAGGGTTGCTGACGGGATGGGCCTGCTGATGATAGGTGGCTGGGATTCCTATCAGGGTATTGGCGGTGATTATAATGGAACGCCGCTGGGCGATCTTCTGCCTGTAATTATCAGTCCCGATGACGACCGGGTGAACTCTTCCGGGCCCTGCCTGATATCGGTAAAGAATAATCATCCCATTATCGCCGGGCTTCCCTTTGGAACTGATGCTCCGGGTGTCGGCGGCTTCAACCGTTTTCTGGCTGCAGAAGGGAGTGAAGTGATTCTGGAGTCCAGGCGGTATAAGGCCTCTTTCGATGGCTGTCATCATTTAGAACCTCTCTCTGACGCAGAGCCTCTGCTGGTAACCGGGGTGCACGGGAAGGGCCGGGTGTGCGCCTGGGCTTCTGATGTGGCGCCCCATTGGGTAGGCGGTCTGGTGGACTGGGGTCCTGAGCGGATTGAGGCCCGGGGTAATGACTATGCCGGACCCATTGAAGTGGGGAATCTGTATGCCGAATTCTTTTCCGGTATGTGCCGTTGGACTGCCGGGCTTTTGTCTTGAGGTGGTAATTTGGCGAAGTGGAAAACGAAGAGATTCAAAGAAATGAATGATTTAAACGGCCGATCCGATAGTAACTTCCTCAAATCACTGGGATACCTTGGTTCCTGGGTACTCATTGCCATCATCTCGGCTCTGATGGGCGTTCTTGTTGTCGGATCGTTTCTTGCCGGTATCAAATGGGTTCGGGGCTTGATGAATATCAGTTCCGGCAGCCCATTCGTGATTCTCTTTGCCCTCGGCGGTTCAGTTCTTGCGGCTCTTATCAGCCGTATTGCCCCGGGGAGCCGGGGTGAGGGTATTCCCTCGTACATCCGGGGAGTCAGAGACCATGGGGGCGTCATCCCGTTCAGGGAGAGTTTTGTGAAACTGTTTTCCTCCTTTGCCACTCTTGCCTCCTGGGGAAATGGGGGTTTTGTCGGACCTCTGGGCCGTGTGGTATCAGGTTTCACCTCCAGTCTGATCGGCCTGTTCAAACCTGCGGCCGGGGAGCGCTCTTATCGCCGGACTGCGGCCATCTGCGGTGTGGCTTCGGTTGTCGGTGTAATTACCGGAGCCCCTGTGGGCAGCGGTATCTTTGCTGTGGAAATTATTCAGAAGCGGAATATGAGTTACGGCGATTTATTTCCTTCGGTTCTCGCAAGTGCTTTTGCCGTGTTCATCTCCCGGTATCTATCCTTCAGTCACTTTTTCGAAGTGAATGTTGCGATAGCCCCCATCCAGCCGGCCATACTCCCGGCCATTCTGGTGACTTCTCTGCTTACCGCACTGGGGGGCCGGGGATTTGAACTGCTCTACAGCGGCACAACCCGGCTTCTGAAGCGGGACAGTCCTAAAGGCGTTGAGCTCCGATTTGCCGGTGCTGCGGGGGTGGCTGTAGGTATTACATGGCTGGTAAACCCGATGATGCTTGGAAGCGGCGGGAATCTTCTCCAGAACCTTTTTGATAATCCTTCGGTAGTTTCCGGCAAACTGACCGGGATTCTGCCACTGGCTCTTGCAGCTCTGCTGATGGTGGTGGTTCGCAGTATTTCAGTGGGAATAACGGTGGGGAGCGGTCAGAGTGCGGGGTTCTTCGGACCTCTGGCGCAGATAGGGATGCTTCTCGGCACCTTTACCGCAATTCTGTTCGGCTACGCGGATAGTCCCGGGAATCTTCACATCCTTCAGGCCGCCGGTCTGGCGGGGATGCTGGCCAGCGCCCTGAACGTGCCCCTGGCTGCCGCGGTAATAGTCTCCGAAATATTCGGTCCCCATCTGGGCTTCCCCGCGGCCATTGCCGCAATTCTCGGTTTCCAGCTGAATCGGCACCATACCGTTTATGATAATCCCGAGCTGCGGCAGAGGTCAGTTAAGGAAAAATGATGCTGTTGTCAGAGTCGATAAGGGCTTAGAATAGGGGCACGATTCCAGCCGAGGAGAACAAATGACCCATAAAGAACTGGTTCAAACCCGAAGTAAGGGAGCCCGGATTGCCCTGATAATCCTGATTCTCATCGCGGCACTGTCCATGATGCTTTCATGGATGGTTCAGACCGATTTCGGCCGGGTTAATGTAACACGGGTGCGCTTTACCGGGGAGAACGGGAAGGTGATTGCCGCCAAGCTGATGGTTCCCGACGGTGTTGATGCGGATAATCCGGCACCGGGTTTAATTTACCTTCATGGTTATCAGAACAACAAGGAAACAAACGCCCCATACTGCATCGAGGCGGCCCGTCGGGGTTTTGTAGTACTGAATATCGATACCCTGGGCCGGGGGAAGTCCCAGGCTCAGATAAATGAGAATAAACCGGGTTTCGACCCTATCTTCGGGGCTCAGACTGCCTGGAACTATCTGCTGGATCTGCCCATGGTGGACGCGGGGAATTGCGGGCTGATGGGTCATAGCCTGGGGGCGGAGATGGTCTATGCGGTGGCGGCTTCGGATACCCGGGAAAGAGCCCTGGTTACATCCGGGTTTGCCTGGCTGGATGATGCCGCCTTTGATAACCCGAAGAACATGCTGATGATTTTCGGGAAGTACGATGAGTACCGGAACCGTATGTCCGGTACTGCGGATTTTGAGTCCGAGTGGATGAGTACCGACCGGGTTGCCGGTGCCGTTTCCGAGGCGTCTCCTGAGTTCAACACTCGCTATGGTTTTTTTGCCGACGGTACGGCCCGGATGGTCTACATGCCTATGGTTACCCATATCCGGGAGTCCTACGATCCTTCTTCTATCTCAACGGCCATGGTCTGGCTGAAGGACGCTCTGGGTCCGGATCCTTCCTACTGGATAGACCCTGATTCTCAAACCTGGCAGTTCAAGGAACTGGCCTCGCTGATTGCCATGATTTCCGGCATTCTGATTCTTCTTCCCCTCTCTCTGATTCTTATCCGGACTTCTTTTTTTGCTGACCTCCGGGTGTCCAGAGATTTCAGCTACACGGTAAGCCGGAGGAATATGCTGAAGTACGGGGGAATCAACGGTCTTCTCATACTGCTGTATCTGCCTCTGATTCTGACTCTCTTCGGGTTCCATGTTTATGTGGTGAGAATTGATTTCATCTTTCCCCTGATGATGGTGAACGGGGTTCTCATCTGGTTCCTGGTAACCAACTGGGCGGGTTCGGGCTTCTTGAAAAAATGGAAGAAGAAGGGGATTGCCGCTGGAGATTTCTCAGAGGAGGATCTGGGGCTGAGGGTGGAGCGGAAGTACTGGAAGAAAACCCTGCTGTTTTCTCTGGTGATGTTTGCCGTTGTCTGTCTTTTAGAGGCGGTTCTGGAAGGGATTTTCGCATCGGATTACCGTTTTATTTTTCCCTATGCCAGTAGTTTTACACCCTTCCGTTTCCTTTTGTTTATTGAGTACAGCCTGCTGTTCTTTCCGGGTTTTGTTCAGCTCCAGCGCTTTCTCTTCATCCAGCTTCGTTTGGCTGAAAGGAAATCCTGGCTGGGTACCTGGATTGGAGACGGTGTGAAAGCGGTTCTGCTGATGATTCTGCCCCTTATTCTGATGCTGGCGGTTCAGTACATTCCCCTCTATCTGACGGGAGTTGTTCCCATTGTCGGTCCGGGAGCTTCTTTGATCGGTTTTATTATGAACCTGGAACACATGATTGTTCTGCTGTCCCTGATTCTGCCGGTGGGGGCCTGGCTGTACCGGATTACCGGGAATGCCACCGCCGGGGCTATGACTTCGGCTCTGATTGCGGCCTGGTTCTTCACCACTTCTTCGGTGCTGGCTCCGGTTCCGGTTTAGATCAGTATCCGGCCTGTTCCAGAGTTTCCCACAGACGGTAGTACATCCGGGGAACGTGAAAGGGGCCTTTGTACATGTTTCCCTTGAGATCGGTGGAGATCCTGCCGTCTCGGTGGAAGTATCCGAACCATTCACCGTATTCTTTATCGGGAAAGAGCTTTTCTACCCAGTCCATCAAACGGGTATGCCATTCGAGGTATTTGTCATCTCCTGTGTCGGTCCAGGCCATGAGGGTGGCGATGGCAGCCTCGTTCTGAGGCCACCAGAACTTCATATCGTGCCAGTATTCCGAGGCCGGTTTGTGCAGTACATCCCGGAAGTAGATGATGCCGCCGTATTCTTTATCCCAGCCCCATTCCCACATCCAGTCGAGGATGGTGCAGCCCAGCTCTGTGAGTTTCTTATCCTTTCGCTCCCGGGCTTCAGCCAGTATGAACCAGGCTGCCTCTATGGCGTGCCCCGGAGTGAGCAGCCTTCCCTCGAAATGGTCCTGAAGTTCTCCGTCAGGGCCGGTCTGCTCCAGGACAGCTTTGTGCTCATAGTTGAGATATCCCCGTATTTCATCGATGAAGCTGTCTATCATACGGTTGTATTCCGGTGTGTTTCCGGGGTCGGCCCGGCGGAGTTCCTGAACGGTGTTCAGCAGTATCATCGGCACGGCCATACCCTTTGCAGGACGGACTACAGGGTCGAATTTCGGAATAAGAATATCAGGATTGCTGCGGTAGGAGATAACTCTGGCAAGGAGCTCCCGGGCGGGCTTTATCCTGGAGCTATCACCGCTTGCCCGGCACCAGGCAGCCATTGCCGAGACGGCGAACAGTTCAGAGAAGAAATAACGAATCCGCTTGATTACCGGCCGTCCATCCCGGGCTACACGGAAGTACATCCGCCCGTCATCATCAAAGCCGTATTTCTCCAGAAAATCCAGACCGCTTCCTGCGGCATCCAGCCATTCCTGCCTCTGTTCCACATCGGCGTAGGCACTGCCCAGAACCCAACTGAACCGGCCGTGAACCCAGATGGATTTATCGGTGTCGATTATGCTGCCTTTGCGGTCCAGGGCGGTGAGAAACCCTCCGAACTCAGAATCAGGGCTGTTGTTCAGCCAGAAGGGGAGGATATTTTCCGACAGGGTTGATTTATACTCATCTTTCTTCGAACTGAAATTGTAGCTCATATTCCTTTATATCCCTTTATATCCCGTATTTATCCAGAACGGTATCCAGTCGTGATTTCTCCGAGCCGCTTAAAGGTGTGAAGGGGGCCCGAACCTCTCCCATGGGGATTCCTCTTCGACTGGTTATGGCGTATTTCAGGGCGGTAAATACACCCATGGGAATCATGGTGCTGATAATGTTGTTTATCATCTTCTGCTTTTCCAATGCCTCGGTATTTTTCCCCTGGTTGAAAAGTTCCCGAAGGCGGATGTACTGAGCGGCCATGAGATTGAAAGTGCTTCCGATAGCCCCGTCGGCACCCATGGCGACACCGGCAAGAGTCACCTCATCGAATCCGAAAAAGACAAGACGCTCGGGGTCGATGGACTTGATACGTTCCATTTCATAGAGATTGTGGTGGGTGTGCTTCACGCCGATGATACGATCGTGCTCATAGAGGCGTTTAAAATCGTCCTCGCTCAGGGACACTCCCGATAAGCCGGGTATATTGTAGACAATCATGGGTATGGAAACACTGTCGGTGATGGCGGTGTAGTGATTCAGAATCTGTTCTTTGCTGAAAGGGTAATAAAAGGGGGCTACGGCAGATATGGCATCGGCGCCGTTTTTTTCGGCCCACTGTGCGAGGTCTATTGCGATATCGGTACCTACGGCACCCACCTGACAGATTACCGGTTTTTTACCGGCAACGGCTTCCATGGCGAGTTTAATCAGCAGTTTCCTTTCCTCAGTGGTAAGAAGAAAAGCTTCCCCGGTGCTGCCGCCGACATAGAAGCCGTCGACACCCTGGCCGATACAGTTATCTATCAATTTCTGCAAAGAATCGGAGCTGATTTTTCCATTTTTGTCATAGGGTGTCAGGAGTGCCGGGAGAAGACCTTTGAAACGGTTGATGTTGATATTCATATCTTTATATCCTTATTCTTGTATGTAAGATTGTATCATAGAGAGCCGTTTCATTTCCAGTATGCCACATTTCTCGCAGCAAAAGCCTGGTCTATATGAGAAATCCTCCGTCCCCCCACCAGGGTTGTGGTGATATCCGGATTGTTCAGCACCCAGGCCAGCGCAAGCTCAACCTTGGATATACCGGTTTCTGCAGAAGCAGCTTCCAGTTTCTCAAGGGCCATTGCCCCATCTCTGTTAAAATAAAGACCCTGATGACCCGGCTGGAGGTTGAACCTGGCACCCTTTGGAATGCTGCTCTTGTATTTACCGGTGAGAAATCCAGCCCCCAGGGGGCTGAAACTGATGGATCCGATTCCTTCCTGCCGGCAGAACTCCAATGTCTGAGTGCCAAGATTCTGAATGGCCAGATTGTGATTGTTCTGCAGGCTGCAGATCTGATTCAACCCCAGTTCTTTCTGCATTTTCAGGAAGCCTGTGAGCTGTTCCTGTGAAAAATTAGAGACTCCCGGATAACGAACCTTGCCGTCTTTGATGAGCTTATCAAACGCGAGAAGTACCTTCGGGTTAAGAGCGGTTTCATGGAAGGCATGAAGCTGAAAAAGGTCAATTTCAGAAATCTGCATTCTTTCGAGACTGTTTTCACAGGATTGAATGATTTTTTCCGGGCTGTATGGCGGAAGGATTTTTGTCCCCAGATAAATCTTCGACCGGGTATTTCTCTCTTTCAGCCATGAACCGATAATCATCTCCGAAGCACCATTTCCGTAGGCCTCGGCGGTGTCGAAATAGTTCATCCCCTTTTCCAGGGCGTAGTCCATAATGGCGAAGGACTCTTCCCTGCCAATTTCCCTCCCGAAGGTAACACAGCCCAGAGAGATTCTGGAGATTTTAAGATCGCTATG
>QNBK01000060.1 GCA_003644105.1 Spirochaetota bacterium
AAAGGTATTGTAGCTCTCTCTTCAAACACCGTTCCTGCAGTTTCCTCTGCCCGGGATCAGTTGGGCATTGAAGACGAAATTAAAATCGTTGGCATCAGCGTTCCTGAAAGTTCAAGGGCCGATATGGAAGCCGGCAAAATGTCCGGTGTTGTTCTCTGGCAGCCCTTCGATCTCGGCTACCTCACAATGCAATTGGCAGTTGATGTCCTGGAAGGAAATGCACCTACCGGATCTACTTACAAGTCACCTCTGAGTGGTAAAAATATGACTACCAGCTTCGTAGATGGTTCTGTGGTGAACTATCCTTCTGCCGGGCATAAAATCCTGGCCGATAACGAAGTTATTTTAGGGCCCCCGATCGTGTGGAACCTTTCCAATATTGATCGTTTTCGCGGCTATCCTACTGATGACCACGGAATGGAATACTTTCTGAAGTAATCCTTAGTTAATACTACTATCCGGCTGGGAGGCGACTTCCGGCCGGTTTTCCCCCGTTATATAATCCAATTTGAACAGCGTGTCCGACGCACTTAAGTGAGTTAATCCCATGAATGAAAAACCTATTCTGGTGATCGACAGTATTGAAAAATCCTTTCCCGGAGTGAAAGCACTCTCTGACGTGTCCATAGACCTCAGACAGGGCGAAGTTCATGCTGTATGTGGTGAGAATGGTGCCGGTAAATCAACATTAATGAAGATTATCTGTGGTGTCTATCAACCCGACGGCGGTAAAATGATTCTGAACGGTGCAGATTACAGCATCCAGGATCCCAATGATGCATACGCCAGGGGGATCGCTATCATCTTCCAGGAATCGAGCCTCTTTCCCGATCTCACAGTCCTTGAGAATATCTTTATGGGCCATGAAATACAGAAACCTATACTGTCCTTTCTCAAGTCCATCAAGATAAATGATTATCCCTCTATGCACCGCAGGGCTTCAGCTATCTTTGAGAGGCTGGGAATGGATATAGATTTAGATGCCATTGTTTCCGATCTGGGTGTGGCCACAAAACAGATGATTGAGATTGCCAAAGCCCTCACGTTTGATTCCCCCATACTTATCCTGGATGAGCCCACCGCCGCACTGACGAGTAAGGAAGTTGATACTCTTTTCGACACAATAAGAAAACTGAAATCCGAAGGGCATTCTATGCTTTATATCAGTCATAGACTGGACGAGATTTTTGAAGTTTGTGACAGGGTTACAGTTCTTCGTGATGGTCAGTTTATTAAAACAGAAGATGTCGCTAAAACAAACAGAGATGAACTGGTAACCTGGATGGTTGGTAGAAATCTCGATACCCTTTATCCCAAAATAGAAGTCGATATCGGAGATGTGATTTTTGAGGCGAAGGGTCTCAATCAGAAAGGAATCCTCAACAATATTGACTTCAACCTCCGTAAGGGTGAGATTCTGGGTATCGCCGGACTGGCTGGTGCCGGTCGCACCGAGTTGGCTCTGGCAGTCTGTGGTCTTACAAAACTGGATAGCGGCGAACTGTATCTGAACAATAAAAAGGTATCCTTTCCGAATTATCGTTCTGCTCAGAAGCGTGGTGTTGACTATATCTCTGAAGATCGGAAAGCCTTCGGTCTGGTTTTAGAAATGTCAGTAAAGGTAAACCTCACTCAGAAACTCCAACCGAAGATTTCTAATTTCATTGGCATAATCCGCAGGAATGAAGAAGACTTATATACCGAAGACTCTATTAAGAAATTGGATATTAAGACCCCGGACAGTGATTTCATTGTTGAGAACCTCTCTGGTGGTAACCAGCAGAAAGTCTCAGTAGCTAAAGCTTTGGTGATTGACCCCCAGATCCTGATTCTGGATGAACCAACCCGTGGAGTTGATGTGGGTGCTAAAAGTGAGCTGCACCGTATTATCAGCAATCTCGCTTCCGAGGGCCGTTCCATCATCCTGATTTCAAGCGATCTTCCGGAAATCCTGGGAATGTGCGACAGAGTCTTTGTCATGAAAGAAGGCCGGATGGCCGGCGAAGTGATGCGCGACGAGATGTCTCAGGAGAAAATCCTGGGTATGGCACTCTAAAAAGGTAATGCAATGAGTTTAATCAAGAAACCAAAACTGACCCGGGAGGGATTGCTTGCCATTATTGTGGCAGCCTTTATTCTCTTCCTGTCATTGTCTACAAATTTTTCCAGTAAATCCGGAATATACAGCTTTATGCTGGATGTAAGTCCAACTATGGTTGCAGCAATCGGGCTGTCAATGATTATTTTTACAGGTAATATCGACATCTCAGCCGGAACCATCAGTGGATTTGTAGCCTATACTGCAGGAGCTCTGGTTAAAGCTGGTGCACCGATGATTATATTTGTGCCTGCTGCCATCCTTGTCGGTACTCTGCTTGCAGGCCTGAACGGTTATCTTACGGTAAAGTTCAAGGTTCCCTCAATCGTTGTTACCCTGGCGATGAACATGGTACATGTTGGCTTTTATGCAACTTTCCTACCTCAATCAGGGTGGATCGAGAATCTGGGACCAAGATTCACCTGGTTCGGCCGGGCCCGCATGTTCGGTATCATCCCGTATACATTCCTGGTGGCTGTAGTTGTGGCTGCTATCTTTATCTTTATCATGGCTTACTCGAAATTCGGTAAAAAGTTGTACGCCGTGGGTGGTAATGCTCAATCGGCTGTTTACAGCGGTATCAATCCGGATCGAATCGTTATCAAGGTATTCTTCATTGAAGGATTTCTTATCGGTATATCTGCACTTCTGAGAGCTTTAACCCGAAATGAAGTAATGCCATCGATGTTTATCGGACGTGAACTGTTCTTTATTTCTGCTGCACTGGTAGGAGGTGTGAGCATCTTTGGCGGTTCAGGTAAAATTATTGGTGCCGTTCTTGGAGCCATGTTTGTTTATCTCATCAGCATTGCCATGATTTATCTTGGATTTCAGGATTATTATCAATTCGCCCTTCAGGGCATTATTATTCTAATTGCCGTATTTATCACGGTAGCTGATTTCTCCAAGTGGAAGAAGAAAAGGCCGGAAGCCCCCGAAGGAGCCGTATGATGGGTACTGTTAAAAAGAAAAGTTTTGCATCATATTTAAGCCATCAGGTGATTCTCGTTATTGCCCTGATTGTCGTAGTTGTCACTTTCGGAATCATCGAACCGGTTTTTTTCAAACCGCGAGTGTTTTTTGACGTATTTGCCATTGTTGGAGAAATCGGACTGATGGCTTTGGGTTTGACTTTTGTAATTACCACTGGAGGTATCGACCTCGGTGTCGGTTATAACCTGCAAATGAGCGGTATTGTCTTTGGATTAACATGGGCGACCACTCAAAATCTGGCTTTAGCTATAGCATTTGCCCTGGTTACTGGAACCCTGGGCGGATTTTTCAATGGTCTGATTGTTTCCCGAACCCGTATACCATCACTTGTTACTACATTAGCTACGATGTATCTGTACAGGGGAATCTCCATGATAATCGCCGGATCCAATAACTATGCAGGTTTCCCCGATGTTTTGCAGAAGATCTCTACAACCAGGCTTTTTGGATTCCTACCGGTACAGTTTATTTACCTGATGGTACTCTTTTTTATTCTCGATTTTATCTATGAGCGAGGGGTGCTTGGAAGAAATCTGAAAGGTATGGGTTTTAACGAGAACGCTGTTATCTATTCTGGTGTGAATACGAAAAAGATCCTTCTTGGAATATATACATTCCTGGGATTGCTCTGCGGAATGGCTGCTATTGTTTATCTGGGACGATTTTCTGCGGCTAAAACCAGTATGGGTGATAACATGAACTTTGAAGTGATTACCGCAGTACTTCTGGGCGGAACATCCACAATGGGAGGCATCGGAAGCATGAGAGGAACACTCATCGGGATTATTATTATCGGTGTTCTCAAGAAGGGCTTTTCACTGCTGAACTTCAGCGGTAATATCTATAATTTCACTTTGGGACTAATTCTTATTCTTTCACTTCTCCTGTTCTCGGTAATGGAAGAGCATAAACGAGTATCATCAAGGAAAAGTTAATTCTGAAAACGAATCTGAAAGCTTTAAAAGGAGTGATGTATCAGTTACCTTCAGCAGATTCTTGTACATGTAACACCTGAGAGACTTGCCAGCTTTTCGATTACATTAGAAATATGTCCGAGACCTATGGCACAATGGTGCGCAGGTCCAGCCATAGACCATTGATTTGTAAATTCTTTAGCAGAAATCGGGAATTTATATCGGCTGTTCGTGTTTCCGATCTGTAGGATTTCACCAGGAACAGATTCACCTTCAGCATAGAGCAGCGTAACACCTCCATCCCGCTCCTGTACAACAGATAAAAGGGTAACCGGGCCATGTTGAACTGTCATTTGAATTGAAAGGCCTACACCGGGTTTGCCGTGATAAACAGGTAGGGGGACAAGAGATACTTGCCCTTCGGCTATAGCAAAATGGGCCGGCCCGTCATGTCCCAGGAGGACCACATCATCGATAAAATCCAGGGCATAGAACTCAGAGAATGAACCACCAGCATCCAGCACATCCATGATTTTCATGGCAATCGAGTTTTTAATTTCGCACTCACCGGCGACAGGGACATGGCGGCCGGTGAGTAAGGTATTACCTGCTATGACAGATGCTACGATATTCTCATATTCATTTCCATCTTCACCTTCGTAGTAATAGGCCAGGGCACCAAGATTATTCACCTTCACAAGCTGATCGAGTGCACAGGACGTCTGAGCAGCGCGACGTACTTCCGCCGGGTCGCAGTCGGTGGAGACTTGAAAGGAATCCTCAATTTCGTCAACTTTGTTATCAATATCAGAATCAGTAACATTATTTCTGTAACGGCTGAGTTCGCACATTTCCAGAAGCTCAAAATGTATTCCGAAATTAGAAGAAAGCTGAGTCATATCGCTGTAAACATCCAGCATACCGTTGTAATAATGCCCCAGAACACCAATACGGGTGTTCTGAAGGGTTTTCTTGACTTTTAAAGCATCAATCCAGGATTTCATCTCCTCCCAAGCCTCCGGATCTTCCAACCATCCGGTAATAATATAGAAATCGATTCCGGCTCTTTTGAAAACCGACGATATCTCAGGAGCAGAACATGCCTGGCAATGTGCAAGCCACTCGCCGGTTTTTGCACCCCGGTCGCTCATATTGTTCAGGCTTTTATAATCAATAGCCGGAACAGGTTGAATATTGAGTACTATCACAGGCAGATTCATATGTTGTACAAGTGGCAATACCGTGCTTGAAAGGGCATATGTGGTAATATATAGAACAATCAGCTCCACGTTGTTTTTACGAAATAGATCTACTGCATCGGGAACTTTGTCCGGATCGTCGATCATACCGGCGTTAATTACACTGGTATTCAATGATTCCATTCGCTGGTCAACTGTGTTTAGATAACCAATGAGCCTTTCTTTTAAACCATCAAACTGCGGCCAATAGGCGCTATTCCCAATGCCGAATAAACCTACGGTTATGGAGTCGTTCATCAGTTGTTTCCTTCCTGAGGTTGATCATTCTGTTGTCTGGATCGCCGCATTCGAACCGCGGTTTGTGTCATTTCACGTATACTGGTCATAGAAAAAGCAAAAAGAAGAATGATACCGATTATGATTCTCTGCATGTAGGAATCTACATGAAACATATTCATCGCTGTGTTGATGGAAGCGAAAAGGATTGCGGAGATAAAGGTGTTGAACACACTGCCTTTTCCGCCGGCAAGGCTTGTTCCACCGAGTACGACGGTAGCAATCACTTCGAATTCAAAACCGGGTTTCATTCCCGGATTTGCTGACCATAATCTTGAAGTGATGAGGATTGCTGAAGCTGCGGTAAAGGTTCCGACAAGGCTGAAAATGATAATCTTTGTCAAATCAACGTTTATTCCGGAAATTAAACTGGCTTTCTCAGAATTCCCTACAGCCAGGATATTTCGACCAAGAGGTGTTCGTCGTAGAATAATTGTGCCGACAATAACCAGAATCACAAAAATTACAAAAGCAATAGGAATACCCAGAACCGACCCATTACTAATATTAGTAAAACGGACATTCATCGTCTGCCGGTATTTCCCGTCAGAGTATATGTATGCTAATGCGCGGTATATAAACAACATCGCAAGTGTCGCTATAAAAGCAGGTATCTTCAGTTTTGTTACCAGAATACCGTTAAATGCGCCAAACACCATACCCAAGGTCAGGACGATCAGTACTGTTGGAAAGACACCTAGAAATTCTACTCCGACAGCTGTAATCATTGCAAGCAAGGCAAGCATTGAAGCAATAGAGAGATCAAATGCGCCACTGATTATGCAGAATGTCATCCCGATTGCCGCCAATCCTACAAATGAGGATTCCCGGAGGATATTCAGGTACGTATTGATATTTCTAAAATGCACATTGGTAGCGAAGCTTACTATCCAGAATACGATAAGTGCATAGAGTATTCCAAGTTCACGCCCGGATTTTCTCATTATTTTCTTTCTATTCATTTGTATCACCTGACTGGTTCCGAGTTGCACGGTTTCCTCTGGTTTGTATCCTTTCGCTCACGACTCCCATAGATAGCGCCAGAAGTAATATCAGACCTGTGGCAAGGCGCTGGTAAAAATCCTGTACGCCAAGGAGATTCATTCCGTTTTTCATTAAAGCCAGAATAATGGCCGCCGTAAGTGTTCCCCAGAATTTTCCTTTGCCGCCCGCAAGAGCGGTGCCTCCGAGAATCGTTGCGGTGATGGCTTCCAATTCAAATCCGACACCCAGTCGACCATTACCCGTTAGTAACTGTGAGGTATATATTGTTCCGGAGATTACAGTAGTTACTGCAGTAATTACGAAAATAACGATTATTGTTCGGTCCACCTTAATGCCGGAAATACGTGCAGCTTCTTCGTTCGAACCAATGGCACGAACCCACATGCCGAATTGTGTATGTTTGTAAATCATGTATCCGGCCAGAAAGACTGTAAACGTTATCCATATCGGTACCGGTAAACCCAGAACCCGTCCTCCAGCGATCACCTTTATATCCAGGTAGCGAAACAAGTCTGAGTCTCTTCCCTGGGTATAGATAAGAACCCCGCCGCGGTAAATAATCTGTGTTGCCAGTGTTGCTACGAATGTTTGTATTCGGAGTTTTGTTACGATTAATCCATTCATAACGCCCAGAACTGCCCCAACGGAGAGAGCGAGGACGATAGCTCCGAATATGCCCAATATTGGAACATTCTTACAGAGAACACTGGTTGTCACTGCCAGTATTGAACCTATGGAAAGGTCGAATGCTCCACCTGTTATAGCGAAGGTCATACCAGCCGCCGCAATTGCCACCATAGAAGTTTGGACCAGCAAGTTTACAATGTTCGACAGGGATAATACGTTGGGAGTTAATATTGTAAAAATAATCAATGTGGTTATTGCAATGAGGTAGATTCCGTACTTTTCCCAAAATCTCATAATGCTCCACCTGTAAAACCTTCACCAAAATGGGTGCCAGTTGCATATTGCATGATCCGCTCTTCATCCATTTCGTTTCTTTCCAGGAGTCCAGTAATCTGTCCTTGAAACATAACCAGAACTCTGTCGCTCTGAGTTATCAACTCAGGCAGATCAGAAGAAATCATAATGACTGCGATACCTTTTTTTGCTAGATTCCCCAACAGGTCGTATATTTCCGCCTTGGCGCCAACATCTATTCCGCGGGTAGGCTCCAGAAGAATAAGCACTCGGCATTCACCAGCTAACGCTCGAGCGAGCACCACTTTCTGCTGGTTACCGCCTGAGAGAAACATCACCCTCTGGCTATCAGAGGCATATTTCAGGTTCATGAACTTTGTATAAGACTCGAGGAGCCTATTCTCTTTTTCTGTATTGATTAAAAGGCTGAATATATTACAAAGTTTTTTGATGATATTGATGGACAGGTTTTCTTTTACTGACATGAGCGGAAATATTCCTGAGTCCTTTCTGTCTTCAGTTACAAATTGGATTCCAGCTCTAAGCGCCTCCCGGGGGTGCCGTACTTCCGTTGGTATCCCGTTAATCAGAACTCGTCCCTTTGTTCGGTTCAACAGGCCGTAAAGAACCTTGGCGAGTTCCTCTCTGCCGCATCCCATTAAACCTGCGATTCCAAGAACTTCACCACTCCTTACAGAAAAGCTGAGGTTCTGGAAATAAGGTGCACAGCTGAGATGGTCTATTTCAATAACCGTATCCCCGAAAGTGGCATGGTCTCTGTTGTAAAAATTTTCTACCGAGCGACCGACCATCAGCCGGACAATATCGTCTTGAGTAAGGGATTTGATGTCTTTTGTTGCAACAAAGCTACCGTCTCTCAGGACGGTTACTCTGTCAGCAATATCGAATATTTCCTTTAAGCGATGAGAAATATATATAATGGTCTTTCCCCGTGCTTTGAGAGTCTCAATTATTGAGTAAAGTTTGCTAACCTCCACGTTACTTAGAGCTGCAGTTGGTTCATCCATAACGATAATGGATGAGTCATGAGACAGCGCCTTGAGAATCTCAACCATTTGTTTTTCTGAGACTGATAGATCATTTACAAGAGAGTCTGGGTTGAGTTCGATATTCACTCTCTCCATCAGCGCTCTGGTTTTTCGATACAGTTCTCCCCTTCGAACGATTCCAGTGGCCTTCATCTTTGGTAGTTCTGTAATAAAGACATTCTCTGAGACAGTGAGTTCAGGCATCAGGTTGAGCTCCTGATAGATAATACTGATGCCGCATTCAACTGAATCGGAAACATCCTTTATTACTACTGCCTTTCCGTGGATCAGAATCTGTCCATCGTCCGGTCTATAAACCCCCCCGAGAATTTTCATTAAGGTGCTCTTACCGGCACCATTCTCTCCGACGATGGCATGAACCTCTCCGGTTTTCACACTCATTTCCACATTAGATAGAGCTTTAACACCGGGGAAGGTTTTCGTGATTTTAACAATTTCGACTGCTTTGGTCATATATGGTATTCCGGTAGTGTTAGTTTAAGGGTTGTTGCCCGGAGAAACGTTATTTAGCCGTCATCCCCGGGTTTTACAAAAAATTACTTCAGTTCGGCCAAAGCCTCGTCAACATTGTCCAGAGTAATCAGATTAACTTCAATCCAGAGTTCACGGTTGGGATCATCATCAAATTCGAGGGTTTCACCCTTGAGAAGTCGATCTGCGAGCTCTGCAGTCATTTTTCCCATTCGGTAGGGTACCTGCTGAACTGTTGCTTCCATGGAACCGGCTTTTATTGCTTCTAGTGCGATTTCATCGGCATTAAACCCAACTATCATAATGTCGTTTCGTCCTGCATCCGCCGCAGCCTGGGCTGCTCCGACAGCCATCGGGTCGTTACCGCAAAATACAACCTGTACATCAGGATTAGCAGTTATGATGTCCTGCATTACCGTATAGCCTTCTTCGGTTTTATCATGGCCGTTTAGCTCTTTAACAACCTTCCAGTTTGCATCTACCATTGCGTCACGGAAACCTTCTGTTCGACGGAATGCGTAAACGTGGGAAGGATCAACAGCGATAGTCGCGGCTTCCATTGAGCCTCCGCTGCCGAGGGTCTTAACGGCGTACTCAGCTGCCATAACTCCACCGCCGTAGTTGTCTGATACAACCAGAACGTCATAATCTGTTCCGCCGCCGCCGATATCGTCAACAATTACAGGAATACCTTTAGCTTGTGCTGCTGCAACAATAGGTCCCATGGCCTCAGGTTTAATCGGGGAAATTATCAATGCGTCGATACCTTGATTGATCAGATCCATTACCCCGGAAACCATCAAGCCTTCATCGCTTTTCTGATCGTGCAGGATATAGTTGTAACCTAGATCAGTCACCCCGTCCTTTGTGCCTTTTTCCATCTGCTGAAAAAAACCGTACTGCATGTCAAAAACTGAGAAACCGATTGTACCTTTTCTGTCGGAAGCATCGTCAGACGAACCGGCACCGAATAGCAATGCTGCTGTAAGTGCAAAAACGACTGTAAACAGACTTAAGCGCTTTGAGTTCATAGAACCCTCCTTGTGTATTTTGGTAAATATTACCACCGTATTCTCCATCCAGCCATGCAGGTTTCGTCCTTAATGATGCACAAATTGATATTTATAAATTATGCATTAACATCAAGTTCTGATAAGTGAATAGTTGTTGTAAAGTATTACTATATGGTGGTATAAGTAGAACGATACGAAAATAAAAAATAGCACTAATTATGCATGAGTGAGAATGGCTAGTAATTTTTACAGGTATCTTCCTATCAATGAGAAGGATTCGTTATGGCAGGTCTGCTGTACGACTCTGGGGAATAGAGCCATCTCTCCGGGTACGCAATATCCGCCTGAAATAGGTTCGCATCCCAGAGAATACCAGCCCGTCGGGTCTGATGGACGGGTGCTTCATGAATTTCAGATTGTCTACATTACCGAGGGCTTTGGAAGCTACCGGAATAAAGCCAGAACTTTTCCGATAATTCCTGGGACAATGTTTTTTGTTATTCCGGATGTTTGGCACTGGTATACCTGTGATATCAGTACTGGATGGCACGAACACTGGGTCGGATTTAAAGGTCCTTATCCCAATCACCTTCTTCATAGTGGTATTATCAATTCGGAACACCCTGTTCTTAATGTCGGTGTGCATAGTGAGTTGATACATTTATTCCAGGACGTATTTGATATCGGACTTCGGCAACCCCCGGGATTCCAGTCAAAACTTGCAGGTTCGGTAATCAAATTGATTGCTACTGCGTTCAGTTTTGAACAGCAAATAACCCAGGGTTCGGACGTTGAGAAACTTGTACAGGAGTATCGGGCTATCATTGATGATCGTATCTATGAAAACATAGATATGAATGCAATCGTTCAAGCTCTGGGAGTAAGTTATTCAAGAATGAGGAAGGTATTTAAGGAATACACCGGTCATTCTCCACATCAGTATTATCTGGAGATGAAAATTAACAAAGCCAAAGAATTATTACTGACTAAAAATAGTACAATTAAGCAGGTGGCTATCGATTTGTCTTTCGAAAACCAATACTACTTCTCCAGATTATTTAAAAAAAAGACCGGCTTGAGCCCTTCTCAATGGAAGTCTACATTTCGTTAATCTTTCCAATCGATGTCAGACTTTGATAATCCGAATCCCTGTGTCAGACAGCTTTGCAGTTAATTCCGGATCGGCTTCTTTCGTTGTAATAATCCGGGATGCCTTATCAACAGAACATAGGGTCATGCTTCCCACATGTCCGAACTTGGAATCGTCTGCAAGAATGATAAGCTCCTGAGCGTGAGCAATCATGGCCCTTTCAGACTGGATGATGAGAGGAGCAGAGTTTGTGAGTGATGTTTCAGAAATGCCCTGTATACCCATGAATGCCTTTGCAGCGGCGTAATTCTGATAGGGATCCGGGGTGAGGTTACTCATGATGAGTTGTGATTCCGGGTCGACGATACCCTCAGGCAGGATGATGGTGCATTTTGAGTGTCTGAGGAGGTGACTGGCCACGGCGAAAGAGTTGGTAACGACAGTAAGTGTAAAAGACGAGAGGAATTCCACCATTTGGAATGTTGTGGTGCCGCCATCAATGAAGATGGTTTCTCCGTCCTTCAGGAAGCTCACCGCTTCCTTGGCGATTCGGCGTTTCTTTTCCTTGTTGATGGTGGTTCGGAGATCGAAAGAGGACACGTTGGAGATTCCTTCTTCAGAAACGGCGTCACTGTGACGTTGTACGCCGCCACGGACACGCAACAGTTGTTTTTCATTCTCAAGTTCAATGAAATGTCGCCTGATCGTCGATTCGGATGCCCCGGTAGCCTCTACAACTTCATGCACGCTGGTAAATTTGTGAAGATCCACAAGTCTGAGAATAGTTTCTTTTCGCTGGCGTTCGAGCATAGGCTAATCTACCATAATCCGTCATAAAACGCCATATAATTATTGCAAAATACGTCAAAAACGAGAAATATCAATCAAGGACTGTTGTAATCAAAGGAATTACGGCCTTTTATTCCATATAAAAAACTTCTTCCAACGGTACACTAACCGGTGAATCGTCAGGATTGGTTTCCATGATATCCTTCATATATGTCCACCAGCGCTGTACCGCCGGATTCTTACCCAGATCCTGGGATCCTGCATCCCCATCTACTTTCTGTACAGCGAACAGGGTATCAGTCTTTTCATCGAAGAATATTGAGTAATCCTTCACACCGGCTCCCCGGAGCAGCTCCAGCAGCTCCGGCCATATTTCATCATGACGCTTTTTGTACTCATCCTTCATGCCGGATTTGAGTTTCATTTTGAAAGATACGCGATTCATATTCTTCTCCTCTTGAATTGTATCAGGCGTCCAGGTGCCGGCTTATTTCGTTAAGCTTGTATGTGATGGTTTCGGTCAGTTCTTTTGGGACTTCATACTCGGCTGACAGAGCCCCCCATTCTGCGAATGCCGCTCTGACAGTTCTGATA
>QNBK01000061.1 GCA_003644105.1 Spirochaetota bacterium
CGCATCCGGTCCAGATCGGCCACCAATTCTGTACTCTTCCGATAACCGTCCTGAAGAACCGTTACCCGATCGGCTAATTCAAAAATTTCATCAAAATTCTGTGTGATATATATAATTGATTTTCCGGCCTTTCGGAAATCTGCCAATATCCTGAACAGATGAACCAGTTCCTCATCGTTCAAACGATTTGAAATTTCATCCAGTATAAGAATATCCGGAGACATGGAAAGTATCCGCGCTATTTCCACCATCTGCTGCTGGGCCACCGACAGCTCGAAGAGGGGTGCCAGAAGATCTATCTCCTGACCGAGTTCTTTCAACAATCTCCGGCTTTCTGTCAGCATTTTGCCATACCGGCGATACCCCAGCCAGGCTCCAGGCATTCTACCTGAATATATATTCTCTATTGCATTGAGAGACGGTATTATCATAATGCTCTGATAAACCATGCCGATCCCCCGGGACATGGCATCCTGAGGGGAATAAAACTGCAGGGGCCGACCCTTTAAAAGGATTTCGCCTCGCTGGGGAATGAGGTTTCCCCCGAGTATACGCATCAGCGTACTTTTTCCTGCCCGATGCTCTCCAACCAAAGCATGAATCTCTCCGGAATGAATATCCAGATCCACACCGCGAAGTGCCTCGAAACCACCGTAGGAATAGTGAATATTCCGCATCTGCAGCAGTGTCATATCCGCCATGGTTAATTCATTCCCAGTTTTTTCATTTTGTTGTACAGGGTTTTCCGATGTATATTCAGAATTTCTGCTGCAAGCTGCTTCTGCCCCCCTGATCGATCCAGAGCATCCTGTATCAACTCCCTTGTAAGATTATCCGTCGCTTCCACCAGAACGGTTCCAGTAATAGTTCTTTCCAGAACGGCCTCTGTGTATTGTTTCGGAAGATCTGAAAGACCGATACTCTTCCCCTCGCAGAAAATTACCGCTCTTTCGAGGCAGTTTTTCAGCTCACGAATGTTTCCCGGCCAGTCATGGGAGGAAAAAAGCCTCCTTGTTTTTTCATCAACTCCATCAATATTTTTATTATAGCGTTTGTTGAAAAACTTTAAGAAATAGTCGGTGAGCACAGGAACATCATCTAAACGTTCTCTTAACGGCGGAAGTTCCAGTGTGATTACTGATAGACGGTAATAGAGATCTTCCCGGAAGCTTCCCTGTTTTACCATTTCCCGGAGGTTTTTATTTGTAGCGGCAAGAACCCTTACGTTCGTTGAAATTATTTCTGATCCGCCAAGGCGTTCAAACTCTTTCTCCTGGAGAACCCGTAATAATTTGGCTTGTGTTCCGCTGTTCAGCTCTCCGATTTCGTCAAAGAAGATTGTTCCCCCGGAAGCCTGTTCAAACTTACCTTTCCTCCGCTCACGGGCATCGGTAAAAGCACCTCTTTCATGACCGAATAATTCACTTTCCATCAAGGTTTCGGGAATTGCCGCACAATTGAGTTTAATAAAGGGAGAACCTTTCCTTGAACTGCAGGCATGAATAGAATTTGCCGCCAGTTCTTTCCCGGTTCCGCTTTCCCCGGTGATAATTACAGGAACATCAGTAGGAGCTGCTTTCTCAATCAGGGTAAATATTTCTTCCATTCCCGGCGTCCGGGTCAGTATTGCCGAAAGCCCCTCTCCGCTATCCGAAGCAGAATTTTTCCCCGCGGAAATTAAGGAAATTTCCTCCAGCAGTGCCGGCATATCTATCGGTTTGGAATAGAAGTTAACCGCACCGTACTTCATGGCCTTAACAACATTGTCCACCGAAGCAAAAGCACTGATCATAATAACCGATGTCGGGCTATCTCTGGTTTTAAGGGTATTTAGAAAATCAACTCCGTTCCCGTCGGGCATTCGTATATCCAGCAGAATCAGATCAAAAGACTCTCTTTCCAACACGGCACCGGCATCAACGGTTCCTGTAGCATACTGCGCCCGATATCCCCGGGATTCAAACAACTCCGCCAGAGAAAGGCACATTTCCACTTCATCATCAACAATCAGAATATTAAAGTCCATTCAAGGACTCAGTATCCCGCCGGCAGTATGAAAAAGCAATATTCATTCACACTAAACATTCTCCGCTTCCTGAGAAGAACTCATAGAAGGGCTCATGACATCCAGGTTGATGCCGCCGGGATGTGCATAAACTTACACGCTTAACATTTTTTGGGGCGGATCTTACACATGCCGAATATCAAAAACAATATTTACAATAAACCGTGATATTCTCTAAGTATAGTTATTCAATGAACATAAGCGGGTTTTTGTGATTTACAAAGTGTTGGCACAATTCTTGCTTATATATTAGAAATTCTTAAGGAGGCTTCAATGAAGCGCATTCTCTTTCTAATCCTCATCGTATCTCTCTTCGGCACCATGGCTTTTGCCAATGGCGGTTCTGATACGGCAGCTGCAGACGACACCATCGTCGTCGGTGTTTCCTTCTCAGACTATTCCACCGACCGCTGGCCCCGTGAGGCAGCACTGCTTACCGATCTCGGCCAGAAAGCCGGTGTCCAGGTTATCACTCAGGTTGCCAATCAGGATCCCAAACTGCAGAACGACCAGATTGAAAACATGATTCTCCAGGGTGCCGATGTTCTTATCATCATCGCTCAGGACGGCGACGCCGCCGCTTCCGCTGTTGATGCAGCTGCAGCTGAAGGCATTCCCACCATCGCTTACGACCGTTTGATCAAATCCGCCAACCTCTCAGCCTACCTGTCTTTCGACAACGTCGAAGTCGGCCGGGCTCAGGGCCGTGGTGTTACCAGCGTTGTAGATAGCGGCAACTTCGTTATGCTCGGCGGAAGCCCCACCGACAACAACGCCACTCTGTTCCGCCAGGGTCAGATGGAAGTTGTCCAGCCTCTCGTTGATGCCGGTAAGGTTACCATCGTTGCCGACCAATGGGTTGAGAACTGGGATCCTGCAAACGCCCTCAAAAACATGGAGAACATCCTCACCGCTCAGAGCAACAACGTTGATGCTATCGTGGCTTCCAATGATGGAACCGCTCTCGGCGCCCTTCAGGCCATGAAAGCTCAGGGCCTGGCAGGCAAAGTACCTATCTCAGGACAGGACGCCACCCTCGCCGGTTGTAAGTCCATCGTTGAAGGCGAACTCACCATGACCGTTTTCAAAGACGTTCGCAAACTCTCCCCCATGGCCATGGATATGGCCATCGCTCTTGCCAAGGGCGAAGCAGTCCCCGGTCTGACTGACTTCACCCTCGCCGAACTGACTCTGAACGACGCCCTCAAGGGTTCTGTTCCCTGTCTGTTCCTCGAAGTTGTTCAGGTTGATGCCGATAATCTGTACGATGAAGTTATCCTTACCGGATTCCAGCCCTACGACGAAGTCTACCGGGACATTCCCGAAGACCAGCGTCCTCCCCGCCCGTAGTTAATGAATCGGGGGCCGTTTGTTACAAACGGTCCCCATTTTCAGCCATGTAAACGAAAGGAAATCAAATGTCTGATGACTTTATTCTTGAAATGAACAATGTCACCAAGGAATTTCCCGGAGTCGTTGCTCTATCCGATGTGAGTTTCAACGTTAAACGCGGAGAGATTCACGGTATCTGCGGAGAGAACGGTGCCGGGAAATCCACCTTGATGAAAATACTCTCCGGTGTGTATCCCCATGAAACCTACACCGGAAAAATCGTGCTGGACGGTAAAATGATCAGCTTTGAAAAAGGAGCCATCCGGCAGGCGATTGAAAGTGGAATCTCAATCGTTTACCAGGAACTGGCTCTTAACCCCTTCTCAACCGTTGGAGAGAATATCTTCCTCGGCAGGGAACCTGTCCGCTTCGGGGATGTTATCAACTGGAACGATCTCTACGGAAGAACCAAAAAACTGCTTACCACCTATGGACTGGAAATCCCTTTCGGTGAAACCGTCGGTAATCTGGGTGTTGGTAAACAGCAGATGGTGGAGATTGCCAAGTCTCTCAGCGAAGACGCCAAAGTCCTCATCCTGGATGAACCCACCTCAGCCCTGAACCAATTCGAAGTAAACACCCTTCATGCAATCCTACGAACCCTTAAGGAAAAGGGTGTTACCTGTGTTTACATATCTCACAAACTGGAAGAATTTTTTCAAATAACAGATACGGTAACCGTTTTACGTGATGGTAAGCACGTGGCCACCATACCTACTGCAGAAACCAATACGGACAAACTCATCGCCATGATGGTTGGCCGGGAAATGACCGAACGTTTCCCCTCAAGGAAGGTTGAAATCGGCGAACCGGTCTTTACTGTTAAAGACTACAAGGTAATGAGCACCGAATTCATGGATAAAACCCTTATCCAGGACGTTTCTTTCGATCTTAAAAAAGGAGAGATTCTCGGTATTGCCGGACTGATGGGTTCGGGGCGAACAGAACTTGTAACTTCCCTTTTCGGAGAAATGGGAAAACAGATTGCCGGCATAATTACTCTCAACGGCAAAGAAATAAACATCAATTCCGCCAGGGATGCCATGAATCATAACATCGGCCTGGTTCCTGAGGATAGAAAAAGACTGGGACTTATACTGGAGCAGTCCATACTCAAAAATATCTCCCTGCCCAGCATGGACCACTTCTCCGGATTTATGCACATTGATAAAAACAAGGAATTGGAAGAGAGCCGCAAGTTTGCAAAAAGCCTGCGCATCAAAACACCCAACCTTCTGGTTCCAGCTGAAAAACTCTCCGGCGGCAACCAGCAGAAAGTGGTTATCTCCAAATGGCTGATGACCAACCCCGACGTTCTTATCCTGGACGACCCCACCAGGGGCATCGATGTAGGAGCAAAGTATGAGATTTACAAATTGATGAACGACCTGGTTGAACGGGGTGTCTCCATTATCATGATCTCATCTGAACTGGAAGAAGTCCTGGGAATGAGCGACCGTATCATGGTGATGTGTGAGGGCCGTTCGACAGGAATCCTCGATATAAAAGAAGCAACACAAGAAAGGATAATGGCCCTTGCTACGGCAGGGGCCCAGGATGAAAAGGAGTTTTCATGTTAACTGAACAGAATTCGGCCCTGTTGAAAAAAGTAAAGCACGGCCTCAAGGATTATACCGTCCTGATTGCCCTGGCGCTTATCTGGATATTATTCTCGATTCTAACCAACGGTATTTTCCTCAAGCCCCGGAATATCTCCAACCTGTTCCGTCAGGCTTCCATTATTTCATTCCTGGCAACCGGCATGGTACTGGTAATTGTTCTGGGTAATATTGACCTCTCCGTCGGTTCAGTTGTAGGTTTTTTGAGTGCCGTTACGGCATTCCTTCAGGTTAAGGTTTTTTACGACCTGATGCCCAGAATCTTCCCCGCAATGACGGCAACCGGTCAGGGTATCATGTCAACGATTTTTACTATCATTGTTGTCTTACTTCTGGCCGTTGTTATCGGGGTTTGGCAAGGCTCTCTGATTGCCTATTTAAAGATTCCGGCCTTCATTGTTACCCTGGGAGGCATGCAGCTCTTCCGCGGCGGTGTTCTCGGTGTTACCCAGGGGAAAACCATCTCCCCGGTTGACAGCAGTCTGGTATCCATCGCCCAGGGTTATGTTTCAAAGCCTCTGGGGTGGATAATCGCCCTTGTTGTAGTCGGAGTTATCTTCTTTACAACAATGCTGGGCCGCAATCAGAAAAAAAGTTACGGTTTTGAGATTCCTGTGATGTGGAAGGACATACTGAAAGCCTCGGTTATTTCCGGCATTGTGGTTCTCTACATCCTGGTTATGAACAAGTACAGGGGGATACAGATTCCCGTGCTGATACTGGCCGGAATCGCCCTGTTAATCTCCTATATTTCCACCAATACACGTTTCGGCCGGTATGCTTACGCCGTTGGAGGAAATCTGGAGGCCACCAGGCTTTCGGGTATCAATATCAAGAAAACCATCTTTCTGGTTCACGTTCTTATGGGGGTTCTTTCAGGTGTTGCAGGTATCATACTCACCGGATACGTAGCTGCCGGTACGGTAAATGCAGGCCAGAGCTATGAACTGGATACCATCGCCTCATGCGTAATCGGCGGAACAAGCCTCATGGGTGGTAAAGGTACCATCATCGGGGCAATGGTTGGTTCCCTGATTATGGCAAGCATCGTAAACGGTATGAGTGTTATGAATATGGATATCTTCTGGCAGTACATTGTCAAAGGACTCGTTCTTATCGTAGCTGTCTATATCGATGTTGTTTCCAACAAGCAGAAATCATAAAATCAGTGATGGAACAAAACCGGATCCGGGTTTAGAATGGCTTTTATGTTATTTGGACGAAATGACAGCGTTGATGCTGAAGAGTTCTGGAAAGAACGGGAAAAAGATCTTGGAACACCGGTTCTGGCTAAAGCCCTGGGCCGGGTAATCAGAGAAAAAACCCAGGTGCCGCTCTGGGGGATGTTCTATACAACGGCCAAGGCCCTGTATTTTCAAACCTTTCATTCGGAGAACTGGCTTTCAAGCATGTTTTCCGGTGGAAGAAAGGGCAGCAGCCGAACCAAAGATGAAACTCTTGAGATTCCGGCCGATACAATTGATTATTTCCGTATTAAGCCGAAAAAAGGCGGCTTGCAGAAATTATTCCGCCAGCCGCCCATTGTAGATCTGCGCTGGAAATCTCCGGAAACAGGGGAAATGAAAGAAATGACCTTCGAAATGGAAGGTGATGCCGAAACTCTAATTTCTTCGATTACAGATGCCGGCTGACAGATAAAAAAACTATCCACTGTGCCGCCGGGAGAGCTCCCGGGTAACTTCAGACCAGCTGAGTCCCGAAGCCTCCAGCAGTACCAGGAGATGATAAACCAGGTCGGCGGACTCGTAAATCACGTCCTTATCATTCCGGGCCAGAAGAAGTTCCACCGCTTCTTCTCCGGTTTTTTTCAAAATTTTATCAAGTCCCTGCTCAAAAAGATGTGTGGTATACGAGCCCTCAGGCATGGTGTTATGCCTCTGGGCAATAAGAGTCGAGAGTTGCTCCATAACTGAATTTTTTTCCATCCCGCCGGTTTCAGAGGTAAGGGTTTCCTCCATGTCCGTACGATCATCAGGATTCACCTCCGGCGGGGTTCCTGTTCCATAAGGCTCCAAGATAGAACCAGCGGGGAGAGTTAAGAGAAAACACCCGGAGGACTCGCTCAGGGATAGACTTTGAGGTTCTCCGGGCCATGGCAGTACCCGTTCTGTTTCCGGATGAACAATCCAGGGAATTCCGGTTTCAATACTTTTTCTGAAGGCCTTACGGTTCATCAGGGCTGCAGTTACCCCTTCCCCGCTTATTTGAACCACCACCGGCCATACCGGATCTTTTGTTGTGCTGCTCAATTGGAAGCTCCCAGTATTCGAATTGCATCTTTGAGGTTCACCCGGCCCTCATAAAGAGCCTTACCGAAAATTACGCCTGAGATTCCCTTCGGGTGTTCTGCAGCGAGTTTTTCCAGATCGGCCATGGAGCCCACACCGCCGGAAATAATTACCGGCAGACCGGAGGATGCGGCAACAGCTTCGGTTTCCGGAATATTGGGACCAATAAGGGTTCCATCCCGAGAAATATCGGTGTAAATAATCTCAACCATTCCCAGACTACGGGCCTGAACCGCCAGATCCGCCGCAGGTATAGTGGAACCGTCTTCCCAGCCGGAAACCTTCACCTCTCCGTCCCGGGCATCAATTCCGGCAACAAAAACAGAACCCAGCTCATCAGCCCAGGCAGCCACATCATCCGGCTTCTTTACCAGAGCGGTACCGACAATCAGGAAGTCAACTCCAAGAGACTTGAGACTCCTGGCCTCTTCAATGCTGCGTATCCCGCCGCCGACATCCAGAACCCCGGGAAAAGCCTTACGAATAGCTTTGATGGACTCCCGATTCCCCCCGGTTCCCCGGGCCGCATCCAGGTCGACAACATGAAGACGTTCGGCTCCGGAGGCGGCAAAGCTCCGGGCCATTTCAACCGGATCTTCTCCATAAACTTTTACTGTATCAAAATCACCTTCTGTTAAACGGACACAGCGTCCGTCAATGAGGTCAATTGCAGGTATTGCAGTCATGAAAACATTATATGTTGTGCAATGGGGCGTGAAAAGCGCCGCTGGCGGAAGAGACGGTAAACGGACGGAACCAGGTTCAGGTTTACAGCTCGGCGCCCCAGACAACCCGGCCTTTTCGGTCGATGTAGGAAATCTCATCTCCCTCCATTACCAGAGCCCGGCCGTTATGAAAGGCTTCGGCATAGGTAAACCGGGCTTCAATTGCGGACCGGCCTTTTCGGTCGATAAAACCCACCAGACCTTCCAGTTCAACCGGCGCCAGACCTTCCGAGAAATCTCCGGCCCATCGATATTGAGGAGGAATCACCTCTTTCCCATGGGTATCAAGGTATCCGGCCTTACCCTCCTGGACAAACAGAGCCCGTCCATCTTTAAATGAGGCGGCATAATCATACTCCGCCGGTATCACCAGTTTCCCCCGGCGATTGATAAAACCGCCTTTATCATCAATCACAACCAGGGCTCTCCCGTCGGCAAAAGGCTGAGCAAAGCGGTAATCCACTGCCACCGCAACTCCCCCCTTCCTGTTGATAAACCCATATTTCCCGTCTTTAACCACCAGAGCCCGGCCCTGGGAAAAGGGTCCGGAAAAATCAAACTCATGGCGAAAGACCTCCCGGCCTCTCCGGTTGATGTAGGCCGCTCCCTCAGCATCCTCCACCGCAGCCAGTCCCTGGGAAAAGTCCCCGGCTTTAAGCCACTGCGGCTCAATGGCCCAGTTTCCCCGGGAATCCAGATAACCGGCGGAACCTTCCTCTTCGGCGACAGCCATGGCACGTCCCTGATGGAACTTGGCTGCGATGGGAAAATCCGCAGGGATAACCAACTGCCCCCGGCGGTCGATCCAACCGCCTTTACCGTCTATCACAACCAGGGCCAAGCCTTCAGAAAAGTCTTCAGCATCCTGATAAACAGAGGGGATAACGCTTTTCCCTTTTGAATTGACGAACCCGACGGTATCACCGCTGTAAACCCTGAAGTACGAGGGGTTGGAACAGGACGTGAAGAGGATTAAAAAAGAGAGGGCGGAAAGAAGACCGAATCGGCGTGTTTCAGGCATGGATCCACTATAGCCCGACCCCCCTTGTACAGTCTATGATGCGGGGGAATACAGCTGCCTGCTCGGGGCGACAGAGGTCAATAGAAATGAACGAAAAAAAACTCCCTTTTGATGAGAAAATCATTCGGGATATAGCCAGAGAATACCCCACACCTTTTCATATTTACGACGAAAAAGCGATACGGGAAGCTGCAAAATCTTTTAATGCGGCTTTCGACTGGGCCCCTTCGGGCTTCAGAAATCACTACGCCGTTAAAGCCAATCCCAATCCATACCTGCTTAAAATCCTCTCGGAAGAGGGCATGGGAACCGACTGCTCATCCATGGCCGAACTCATACTGTCAGATGCAGCGGGAATCCCCGGAGAACAGATTTTTTTCTCTTCCAACAACACCCCCTTACAGGAGTTCCTGAAAGCGAAAGAACTCGGTGCGATTATAAACCTGGACGATATTACCCATCTGAAATACCTGGAACAGATCGGTCTTCCCGAAACCCTTTCCTTCCGTTACAACCCCGGCCCCTTAAAAGAGGGAAACGATATTATCGGGAAGCCCGAAGAGGCCAAATACGGCCTTACACGGGAGCAGATGATTGAAGCCTATACCCTGGCAAAGAAAAAAGGCGTAAAACACTTCGGAATCCACACCATGGTGGCGTCCAACGAGCTGAACGTCGATTACTTTGTGGAAACCGCCGACATGCTGCTGCAGCTCCTGGCGGACATCACCGAAGAAACCGGGGTAAACATCGATTTTATCAATTTCGGCGGGGGTATCGGTATTCCCTACAGGCCGGAAGAATCTCCGGTGGATCTTAAGGCGGTCTCAAAGGGCATCAAAAAACTCTACACCCAGTACGTCGTTACTGCCGCCCTCAAACCTCCGGCACTGTATTTCGAATGCGGCCGGGTGGTTACCGGTCCCTACGGCTATCTGGTAACCGAAGCCATTCATGAAAAACATATCTACCGGGACTATATCGGAGTGAATGGCAGCATGGCCGACCTGATGCGTCCGGGATTATACGGCGCCTACCATCACATCACGGTGATGGGCAAGGAGAACGCCGAAGCAACAGAAATCTACGATGTTGTGGGCAGTCTCTGCGAGAACAACGACAAGTTCGCCATCAACCGGAAACTGCCCCCAATTGATCGGGGAGATATCGTTGTTTTTCACGATACCGGTGCCCACGGCCGGGCCATGGGCTTCAATTACAACGGAAAACTCCGTCCGGCAGAACTACTGCTTAAAGAAGACGGCTCAGTTCAGGAAATCCGGCGGCGGGAAACTCTGGCCGATTATTTCGCCACCCTGGATTTTCCGGGACTCTCCCAGGTGAATTAAGAATGTTTATCAAAGCTGAAATATGGACTGTCGGCAGAACGGAAAACGGTATGGCGGCATTACTCCGGCTGCCCTCTTCGGCCCGCTGTGTTCCGGTTTATGTCGACTCTGCCGAGGCTCAGGCTATTCTCACTTCCCTGGCAGGGGTGAAGGAACAGCCGCCGCGGATGACTGAAGTGTTAAACTCCTTCTGTAAAGCGGTTTCCATAAAAGCCGAATCCGTTGAAATACTCAAAAGCGGTTCCCCGGGTAAGTACAGGTCTATCATTCACTTCACCGGCAATGAAACACGTTTTTCCCTGAACACCAGAACCCCCGATGCTCTGGCTCTGGCTTTACGGGCCGGTATTCCCATTTTTCTGGAAGAGAATATCTCTGAAGAAGACTCCATCAGTGTAAGCATGGCCGAACCTGAAATGCCCTTTGCCATCCAGCTTTCACGGCTTCAGGAGGAACTGAGCCGCCGGGTAGATGAAGAAGACTACGAACAGGCAGCTAAAATCAGGGACAGGATTCACCAGATTGAAGAGCGGATCCGAGCGGGAAACGAGTAGAGACATACCATGAAATACCCTCACTTCAGGCACACTGTTACCGGGGTTGTTGTACCCCTTTCTGCAATAAAAAGCCGAAAAAGCCTTGGAATCGGTGAGTTTGCCGATCTTCCCATGCTGGGCCGATGGGCCGCTTCAGTCGGAATAGAGCTTATCCAGATTCTTCCTGTTAACGATACAGGATTTGAAACTTCCCCCTACAGTGCGTTAAGCGCCTTTGCCCTTCATCCGGTGTATGCCCGGCTGGATGATTTTCCCGAGGCGGCAAACCCGGGGGATATCGCCGCCCTCCGGTCTGAACTGAAGAACCGCCGGAAAAAACCGGGGACAGTCTCTACTGTTTCAGGCATAACCCCGGGAAATATCAATTTTGATACAGTACTCGCGGGGAAAATGCGCATCTTACGCAGCATGTGGAAAAATGCAGCTGCAGCAGATATCAAAAAAGCGGAAAAGTGGGCGAAAAATAACCCCTGGGTACAGAACTATGCACTTTTTTCACTGTTGAAAGAAGAGAATGAGCTTAAATCCTGGGTTGAATGGAAAGAATTCCGGAATCCTGATAGAAAAGACCTTTCCAGGCTCTGGAAAAAGAAAAAAGATAAAGCCTTTTTCTGGGTCTGGCTTCAGTGGCGCCTGGAAGAACAGTTTACAGCGGCCTCCCGGGAGCTTGACTCCCTGGGCGTCGCATTAAAAGGCGATATTCCCATATTGATTAACGAGGACAGTGCCGATCTCTGGGCCGAAAGGGACAATTTCAACCGGGATTTCAGAGCCGGCTCCCCGGACGGTCAGAACTGGGGATTTCCAATCTACAACTGGGAGTATCTTCGCTCGGAAGACTACCGCTGGTGGAGGGATCGTCTTAACCAGGCTGCCAAATTCTACCACGCCTGGCGCATCGATCATGTCCTCGGTTTTTTCCGCATCTGGGCTGTTCCAAAGGGAGATTTTTCCGCCTGGAACGGGTATTTCAAACCTTCGGCCCCGGTCACCCGGGCAGAACTTGAAGCTCTCGGATTTGATACAGGCCGCATCACATGGCTTTCCCGTGCCCACTTCCCCGGTAATGAACTTCGTGAAATTTTCGGTGATGAAGCCGGACTGGTTCAAAAGATGCTTGAGCAGGTTGGTTCTGAAGACCTCTGGCGCAGCCGCCCGGACGGTCCGGATGAAAAAGAAGCGGCGGCATCTCCCTTAAGTGTTGAAGCCCGTGAAGCTTTATATCCG
>QNBK01000062.1 GCA_003644105.1 Spirochaetota bacterium
GTACATCCCTATACTCAGGAAGTGAGGTAAGACAAATGGTTAATGCTCTTAAAGTGAATTCATTTAAAGGAAAACGAAAGGGTCCGCTGGTCCTTTGTATTATGGATGGAGTGGGTTTTGGCAAATATGCAGAGGGGGATGCCGTTAAGGACTCCCATACTGAATACCTTGATGAGGCATTGAAATCCTGGCCGGGTACCAGGCTGAAAGCTCATGGTAAGGCTGTGGGTTTGCCATCCGACGGTGATATGGGGAACTCCGAGGTAGGGCATAACGCTATGGGCTGCGGCCGTGTGTTTGCCCAGGGAGCCAAACTTGTTAATAAATCCATTGAATCCGGAACCTTGTTCAAAGGTGAAACCTGGGGAAAGTTAACGCAGAATGTTAAAGACTCTGATGGAAGTCTGCATTTTATCGGCCTGCTTTCCGATGGAAATGTACATTCTCATATCGACCATCTTAAAGCTCTGATAAATGGCGCAAAGGAATCAGGGGTGGGTAAAGTTCGGGTTCACGGTCTGCTTGACGGCCGGGATGTGGGAGAAACCAGTGCACTGGATTATTTTACACCCTTTGAGGAGTTCCTTACTTCGGTAAGTGATTCTTCTTTTGATGCCCGTTTTGCTTCCGGCGGCGGCCGGATGAATATCACTATGGACCGATACGATGCAGACTGGAGCATGGTTGAACGGGGTTGGAAAACCCATGTTCTGGCTGAGGGTGATATTTTTTCCAGTGCCACAGAGGCGATTACAGAACTCCGGGAAAAAACAGATGCGATCGATCAGGATCTTTCCCCGTTTATCGTAGCCGGAGACGATGGAAAACCTGCGGGCCCCATCGTAGATGGAGACAGTGTTGTACTCTTTAATTTCCGAGGTGACAGGGCTATTGAGTTAACCAAGGCCTTTGAGGAAGGTGATGATTTCAACCACTTTGACAGGGTTCGTGTTCCTGATGTGCAATATGCCGGGATGATGGAATACGATGGAGATGCTCATATCCCCTCACAATATCTGGTAACACCCCCGGCAATTGACAAAACAATGACAGAATACCTTGTAGCAACCGGTGTGAAGCAGTTTTCCATCAGTGAAACTCAGAAGTTCGGCCATGTTACCTATTTCTGGAATGGTAACCGTACAGGTTATTTTGATGAAAACCTGGAATTGTATGTCGAGATACCCTCGGACATCGTTCCTTTTGAGCAGCGCCCCGCCATGAAGTGTGCCGAGATTACAGACCGTTTACTGGAAGTGATTGAGGCTGGTGAGTATGAGATGATTAAACTCAACTTTCCCAATGGAGATATGGTGGGCCATACCGGTGTTTTTCAGGCTGTACTGGCTTCCATGGAAGTGATGGATTTGCAGATTGGCAGACTGATGAAGGCCGTAGAAAAAGCAGGAGGTATTCTGATTCTGACAGCAGACCACGGTAACTCGGATGATATGTTTGAGCATAACAAGAAGGGTGAAGTTGTGATTAAAGACAACGGGAAACCCAAGTCTAAAACTTCTCATTCCCTTAATCCGGTTCCCTTTCTGATTTACGATCCCTTATACAACGGTGAATATTCAACAGAATTGAATGAAGATCTGGGAATCAGTTCGGTTGCAGCAACAACCATGAATCTGCTGGGCTATGAGGCCCCCGAGGATTACGATCCAGGCATTATCAACCTTTTATAAGTTTCTGTATCTGCCGGCGGTGTTTACCGCCGGCGTTGTGAAGAACAGGTTCCAGTAGAGTTTTTCGCTCTTCTAAACTCAGATTTTTCAGTATTCCCATCAATTCTGCTCCCTTCTCAGGTGGGATACTCTCCCCCCATCTGGAAGTACTTAAAGAAGAAAGAAACTTTTTCCGGGAGCTCTCTCCCAATGCCGGCCATGAGGCGAGTATGGATGCTCCGCCCGGGTACTCTGCATGGCGGAGTAGATCGGTTAACTCGGTTTCATCCGGGATTCCGTCGGCCAACAGTTCAACACCAAGTTCATCGATACCGTTACTGAGGAGTTTTCCGGCAATTTCCGGGCCGATGGTTCGGAAGTTGTCCAGAATGCATCGGGCCAGGGCAGCTCCGCCGGCTGAACGGATACCTGTGAGTACATCCTGGATTATATCCTCTTCTCCTCTTTCATTTTTCAGATAATCTCCCAATTCCAGCACCCCTTTCCCCGAAGGGATGGAGGCTAATGCCCCGGCTGCGGCGATCCGAAGCGTTTTATTGGAGTTCATCAGTACCGGAGGGAGAACAGCCAGGGCTGTTTCAGGGTCTATTTCTGCAAGTGCCGGAATTGCTGAAGCGGCAATTTCAGGGTCTCCACTGTTTAATCCTCCGAGAATCCGGCCGCTCCAATCTTTCCAATCGCCCAGACGGGCCATATCAAAAAGTACACTGTGGGTGATATCCATCAAAGATTCAGGGAAAGCTTTCTCGGCTGCAGATTTGAAATCGGGATTATTTAACGGGAGTTTCATCAATGCTTCTTCCCGTTTTATTTTATCCATCTTTACAAGACGATGAACGGTATCGGCAATTTCAGAAAAGACCGGGGACTCGTTTTTTTCGTGGTTTTCAAAACCTCCATGTTCTCCGGTAAACCTTCTGACAAGATCTTCCCGGCCGGCCAATCCTGCAAGTTCTGTTGCCAGAGATTTATTGTCGTTGTTCAGGGTGATTTCTTCCAGGTAATCGGCCACACCCAATGCGGCGGCTGCTTTTAAAGTAACAGTTTCCCCTTTCTTGGTGAAAAGTCTTTTCAGTGTTCCCCAGCGCTGCAGGGTTCGGGCTGCCCGGTACGATATTTCCTTATTCCGGGATGAAAGCAGGGATTCCACACGTTCTTCATCAACCCGGCTGTGCCCCTCCAGAGCATCAATAATCAGCATTTGAGATAGAGGCGGCAACCCGTTGAAATCCACTGAATAAAGATCGGCAAAGGAGTCCGACAGGCGCTTTCCCGCCGATCGTCTCACCCGTATATCAGGATCTTCCCTTATCAGCCTGATAAGATGATTGTAGAGGCGGGTTCTATCAGTACCACTCCCGGTAAATCGAGCCGCATCACAGCGGATAACCGCCGATTTATCAGAAAGGCCTTTTTGAAGCAGGGGATCTTCACTGACTCCTGTTTTACTTTCCAGAAGGATAAGCCTGGAAACCCTTCTGACAGGCAGCTCAGCTGAATCAGCCATGTGCCGCAGATCCGCTTCCGGAAGACTGATGGCAAGAGCGGTTTTTCTTATCCTCTGGCCGTCAGGAAGGTCACCCAGAAAAGAATTCAATACCCGATACACGGTATTTTCACCGTAAAGCTTCATCGCATCCTTGAATGCCCGGGAGGGTTTTCGACTTTCGACGGCAGAACGGACATCCCGATCGATATTATTTTCCAGCATCTTTTAATCCTATACAATTTTCCTGACTATTTCGAGCCAGCCGCTGTAAAGTTTATCACGTTTGTCCGCCTTCATATCAGGTTTAAAAACAGTTTCATTACCCCCCATCCCTTTGATATCGTCCAGGCTGTCCCACAATCCCGCACCAAGCCCGGCCATCAATGCGGCTCCAAGTACGGTAGCCTCTACAGAGGAAGGCCTGATCACCGGAATATTCAGGAGTCCGGCCTGAAATTTCATCAGAATATCGCTGTTGGTAACACCCCCGTCAACATTCATATGTTTAAGCTTGTGCCCCGAATCGGCTATCATCACATCAATAATGTCTTTACTGCGGTAGGCTATAGACTCAAGGTAGGCCCTGCAGACATGGGCTTTGGTGCTGGCCCTTGTTAATCCGCTGAGTGTTCCTCTGGCCCGGGTACTCCACCAGGGTGTGCCAAGGCCCTGATAGGCCGGAACAAGATACACCCCCCCGTTATCTTCAACTTCTTCGGCCAGCCGGTCTATTTCTTTGGCATTCTTTACAAGGCCCAGATTGTCAATAAGCCAGTTTAAAAGTGCTCCGGCCATGAATACACTTCCTTCTAAAGCGTAGGTTCGCTTTCCATCCATGCCCCAGGCTACCGTGCTGAGCAGTCCACCCGATGAGTACACCGGTTTATCTCCAACATTCATCAGCATGAAGCAGCCGGTACCGTAAGTGTTCTTTACATCACCGGCCTCAAAAGCCCTGTGGCCGAAGAGGGCTGCATGCTGATCCCCGGCAATTCCGGTAATGGGGATTGAAAATCCGAATATGGATGGGTCGGTTTCCCCGAAATAACCCACTGAGGGGCGTATTTCCGGCAGTATTTTTCGGGGAATATCAAGAATCCTGAGCATTTCATCGTCCCACTGCCCGGTTTCCAGGTTCATGAGCATGGTGCGGGAGGCGTTGCTGATGTCAGTTGCGTGTACCTTGCCTCCAGTCAGATTCCATAAAAGCCAGGAATCAACCGTACCAAAGAGAATCTCGCCGCTCTCAGCCTTTTCTCTGAGCCCTGGAGTTTCATCGAGCAGCCATTTTAATTTGGTTCCGGAAAAATAGGGATCGAGTTTCAATCCCGTCGTTTTTTGTATCAGCTCTTCATACCCGTCATTTCTCAAAGTTTCACATATAGCGGTACTTCTCCGGCATTGCCACACTACGGCACGGCAGGCGGGCTTTCCGCTGCTCTTATCCCAGAGTATGGTGGTTTCTCTCTGATTCGTTATGCCGATGGCGGCTATCGACTCTTTTACATCACTGATTTCGGCTAACGCATTACGGGCAGCTGTTATCTGACTCTCCCATATTTCCCATGCATCGTGCTCAACCCATGATTCTCTGGGAGTATATTGGGGAAAATCGTTACTAGAGGATGAGACTTTCCGGCCCTGCTTATCAAAAATAATGGCTCGTGAGCTGGTGGTACCCTGATCCAGGGCGAGTATTTTTTTATTCATAAACTATTATCCCCATACAGGCACTGTTTTGTCGATATTTATTATCCTTTACAAGTCATTAAGAAAACTGCGTGAATTGTTTGAGTAAACGCGCCTATAATAGTTAATATGACAAAAGTTCCGGTATTACCGGGTGTCTGGTGGGTTGAAATACCCCAGGCGGGGCTTCGAATACTTTGCGGGGCGCCTATGGACAGTATTAAACATCTCATGCGCCTGGGACTTGTAAAAAAGATTGAAAAAGACGGGGTTGTCTTTGAACAGGGGCCGAATGCCATTCTTCTCTCCGATGTGTCCATTCAAAGGGGCCGGTTCTGGAACCTGGCGGAATTCCCTGTTCTGCACATGCTTTACCGTCAGGGGATGGCTATACCCGGACATCCGGGAAACTCAGGAATTAAACCTATACTTACAGGACTTCCCCAGCGCGCCGAAGCTGTGCTCAGTTATATTTACCGAGGTACATACGGTCTGGTTACTGAAAAAGAAATGCTGGACGAGGGGATTCCTGAAGATCAGCTGGAGGAACTATGGCGGCTGAAGCTGAAGTTTGCCTCCGGCGGAATCAAAACTCCTCATGAACTGGTTGATGTAAAAAGCATCAAAAAGGGGAAGGTTCGTTTATCGCAGGATGTTACCCTGATAAGAGATTCGGAGAATCAATACACCTTCAAGTACCGGAATGAGACAGTTTCCGTCGATATGAATCTCCCTGAAGATAAGGACTGGACAGCCTCCTACACCCTGAACAACATTGATGTACCCGGTGGATATTTCTCTATCAGTCATATTGGCGAGGGCAACGGCTGGGATCCTGAAAGGCCATGTATGGGCAGCATCGTTACATATCGGGGGAATAAATACCTGATTGATGCCGGGCCGGGAATTGATTATTCCCTTGAAGCTCTGGGCTGTGATATTTCTGAGATACAGGGACTCTTTGTTACTCATGTTCACGACGATCATTTTGCCGGCTTAACCTGTCTGCTTCGGGGTGACAGAAAACTGAATATCTTTGCCACAAGACCGGTGATGGCCACAGTACGGTATAAATGCGCCGCTTTGCTGGAAATGGAACCTGATTTCCTGGATAATCTGGTGAATTTTCATTATCTGGAAGAGGGGAAGTGGAACGATATAGATGGATTAGAGGTGCGCCCGGTTAGGTCTCCTCATCCCCTGGAAACAACTATCCTGTTTTTCAGAGCTTTATGGGAGGGTGGATATAAATCATACGCACATCTGGCGGATATAATTTCTAATAAAGTATTAACAAGCTTTATTTCGGACGAAGGCGTTTCAGAGGATTTCAAAGACAGGGTGTTCGCTGAATACTACAGGCGGGCGGATGTTAAAAAAATTGATGTGGGACGGGGTTTGATACACGGGTTTGCTGAAGATTTTGTGAACGATCCTTCTGGGCGAATTATCCTCAGCCATACCGAAGGCAGTTTAAGTTCGGCGGAAAAAGAAATCGGTGCCAGTGTTTCCTTTGGTCAGGTTGATATATTGATTCCCGACAGAGGAGACAGGCTCCGGGATCTTTCCGCCAGTCTGCTGAAAAGAACCTTTCCGGGATTATCAGAAGATGATTTCAACCTTATTATCAATGGAGAAATCCAGAGTATTCCCCCGGGAACCCGAATCTTAAAACGAAACAGCATTCCTGACTCACTGGTTCTCATCATTACCGGAACGGTAGATGCCCTTGAAAACGGAAGTATTCCCACTTTACGTTTTACAGCCGGAAGTATAGTGGGTGAAGAAGAGTTTCTCACACGAAATCCTGCCCATACAACTTACCGCAGTAGAAATCATGTAAAAGTTCTGCGTGTCCCGGCAGATTTATACGTTCATGCTCTGAATAAATCCGGCAAAATGGAACAGCGGATGAAGATTCTGGAAACTCGTTTTTTTCTCTTTTCAGGTGATTTCCCCGGTTCTGTTGTCTCCTGTCCACGGCTTAACGAACTCGCCGCAGAGCTAATCGAGAAAACATGGAAAAAGGGAAAGAAAATCCTGAATACAAACGATAATCTTTATATTTTGAAACAGGGATCTTTATCCGGTGCCGGTAGAACTATGAACCCCGGGGATTGGATATATCATTCGGATATTTCATGGACAACTGATGGTGAATGTCTCTGTTCCGTTATTCCCGGATCGGTAATTCGGGAGATTCCGGTTCTGAGCTGGACTTTGGAAGAGCGAACGGGATTATCTGAAAAAACAGTACGCTGAACCGCCTGCTGAAGCAGTTTTCGGCAGGTACCCTTGACGTCAGAATATGTTCCTGTCAGATTGTGTTTCTGATCCCGGGCGGGGAAGTGAGGTTCATGCCTCCACGGTGCCGCCGCTGTGAACGATAAATTATCGTAAGTCAGATCATCCCCCCGGTTTCAAATCCATTTCTTTGAGGTACACGAGCATGTACCCGGGGAGTATTCATGATTTTATTCAGGAAATCTTTCTCTTTCTTACTCATCGTTTTTCTTTTAACAACCTTAATCATGGTTCTTCCGGCATTTGCCCGGGGAAGTGATGAGGCCGGCTCTCGGAGAGCGGCAATTACCCTGAAAGATAATTTCGACAGGGAAATCACCCTTGGATCAGCCGCAATGACGGTTGTTTCTCTTTCCCCCGGTATTACAGAGACCGTATTTGCTCTGGGATACGGTAACCGCCTGTTGGGACGTACCGATTACTGTGATTATCCGCCGGAAGCCGCATCGGTTCTCTCGGTGGGCAGTCTCACTGAACCTGATATTGAGACCATAGTCGCTCTGAACCCCGATATTGTTATTGCTTCAACTCATTTCCCGAAAGAGGCGCTGGACCGTCTGGTTGCGGCCGGAGAGAATGTTGCCGTTCTCATGGGTCAGGAATCCTTTCAGGGGGCCTATGATGGTGTTATCCGCCCTGTTTCTCTGATTCTCGGCGATTCTGAGGCCGGAGAGGCTCTTGTAGCTTCCATGGAAGCCACCGTTGATAAAGCACTTGCTGCTGTTGCCGGTTTTACCCGTACCCCTTCGGTGTACTACGTTGTAGGTTTTGGCGAAGGCGGGGATTGGACCGCCGGCGGGAATACTTTTATCAGTGAAATGATTGAAATGGCCGGCGGGAAGAATATTGCCGCAGATATTTCAGGCTGGTCTTTCAGTCTGGAAGCCATAGTCGATGGAAATCCAGACCTGATTCTTCTTCCCGGCTGGGCCGAACCCATCTTTAAAACAACGCCTGTCTACTCGGATCTCCGGGCGGTTAAGGAGGGCCACGCCATCGTCATTGATGAGAATGCCATTGTCCGGCAGGGACCGAGGCTGGCAGAAGGTTTCGCCGATCTGGTAAATGCTATCGGCTCGGTAAATTGAAAGAAAGAAAAATCTCAATAGCTGGTATATTCGTTCTGGCAGCCGTTATTCTCCTTGCTGTCAGTTACGGGTCGGTCCGTATTCCCCTGCCTGATATTATTTCTATTCTCACCGGTAACAGTGAGGGCCTGCCGGAAACCTGGAAACTCATACTGTGGAGAATCAGGATTCCCCGTACCCTGGCCGCCGCTTTAGTAGGCGGTGTACTGGCCACAGGCGGCGTGGCCACTCAGGGGTTGTTCCGTAACCCTCTATCCGAGCCTTACCTGCTGGGCATCAGTTCCGGTGCGGCATTAGGAGCAACGATCGCCATTGTGGCAGCTCCGTCTTTTCTCAGTGCTGCCGGACTCGGGGTAATAGGAACAGCAGCGTTTCTCGGTGCCATGGTTGTCACCTTCACTGTCTTCATCGCTGCCGGGAAGGGGGCCTTTAAACTTCCGTCCACCCTGCTGCTCTCGGGTATTGCCATCGCTTTTCTCTGCCAGGCGGTTATCTGGCTGTTAATGACCTACAACCGGGACCAGGTGGAGCGAATCACCTTCTGGACATTGGGCAGTCTTTCCTCTGCCGGCTGGTCCAAAGTTCTCTGGCTCTCTGCCATCACCATACCTTCCACGATTGTACTTGCGAGTATGGGCCGGGTAATCGATGTTCTTTCTACCGGTTATGACAGTGCCCATGGCCTGGGACTCCGGCCCCAGCGGTCGGCGGCTGTTATTCTGGCATTTACCGCCCTGGGAACAGCAGCAGCAGTGGCCGTATCCGGGAGTATCGGTTTCATCGGGCTGATGGTGCCCCATGCCGTCAGACTCCTGGGAGGACCCTCCCACCGCAAACTGGTAATCCGTTCCTGGTTCGGCGGGGCCATTCTCCTGGTTCTGGCAGATCTTGCCGCTCGAACAATCAATCCTCCGGGTGAAATCCCAGTAGGTATAGTAACAGCACTTCTGGGGGCTCCCTTCCTGCTGATACTCGCTCGAGGGAAAAAAGGTGAGGGACGTCTTGATGGTTAATACCGCAGTTGTTTTAAAGCAAGTTACCTGGCGCCCCCCCCATGGCAGTTTTGAATTCGGACCGGTGAGTGTCGCCGCTGAATCCGGTAAGTTTATTGCGTTGGTAGGTCCCAACGGTGCCGGGAAAAGCACCTTGCTGAACCTTGTTTCCGGTATTCTCTCTGGAAGGGATGGGCAGATAGAAATATCCGGTAAGTCCATGAAGGAGCGAACGGCAAGGGAAAGAGGACGGTTGATGGCCTTTCTCTCCCAGGACCCCGAACGTCCCTTCGGGTTCCCCGTTACCGAATATATCGGACTTGGCAGATTCCCTCATGTCGGACCATTTCGAAATCTCGGCAAAAAAGACCGGGTTATTGTAGATGCGGAAATTAAAGCCTGGGGTTTGAGTTCGTTAAGAAACCGTTCGGTGACAGGGCTCAGCGGCGGTGAGTTCCAACGGGTCCGTCTGGCCAGGGCCCTGGCCCAGGAACCCCGGATATTACTGCTGGACGAGCCTGGTAACCACCTTGATTTATCCAGCCGTACGGAAATCCTGAATCGTTTGAAACAGGAGGCACAATCCGGCCGCTGTGTGATTGCGGTTCTTCATGATGTGAACGATGCACTGCTCTACGCCGACCAGGTGTGGCTGGTGTCCGGGGGCCGGCTTTTAAAAACAGGTAAACCACAAGATGTGCTCAATCCGGTGAGACTGGCCGAGATTTACGGAGTAGAACTGGTTCCCTTTAACAGTCAGGACGGTCTGATGATGCTTGGCGTTCTTTCCACTCAGTAGGTCATCACTGGATTGACGAAGTAAACTTCCGCGTCAACTTTCTTCACTCCGTCAATTTCCTTTGCCGCCTTTTCACAGCGTGCTGCATTTTCCCTTACAGTTACCGTTCCCCTGATAGTTACATGAACGTCATCAGTCTCTACTTCCAGAAGGTCAACAGGAATCCTCTCAATATAGAGAATCCTGTTTCTGACACATTGTGAAATAAAACGGTTTTTCAGCACCATTCCACCTGTTTCTCTGGAAGATGGGTGGGCCCTGTACGCCTCACTGATAATAGAAGCAGCTGTTTCCGGTTCAAGATTGTCGGTGCTCAGGGTGATATTGTAGCTGGCGGGATTTGTCCAGTGACCTCCGAAGAAGAATCGGCTGAAACCATTTCGGTCATGATCCGATTTTTTGCAGTAGCGCTCGGCAGTTTTTTGATCATAATCAAGATTATCACAAAGACGGGATACCCTGATGTCGTGACTGGCAATCAGCTTAACCCGGAACACCCCGGGAACACCTTCAAGAATGAACTGGCTACCCCTCCCGAGAATTACAACATCCCCTCTGGATGCGGCTTCTAGCATTGAAGTCCTCAAGCGGTCCAGATAGATGTCTTTTCCGCTGGTGAAGTTCTCCCAGAATGACGGGGTCTGCTCATCAAAGCGTTCAAGCGGTATATCCGGAAAGCCCTCTCCATCGATGGTTTCCTCCATCCGGTTTCTGTCCAGCAGGCTGTACGACATTTTCTCTGCCAGGAGGCGGGCTGTTTCGTCACCAAGACTACCCGTCTCACGAGATACAGTGATTATACTCATAAGGTCCTCCTATTCACTTATTATAATACTCCCTATTCTGATGTGCCACTTAAGAGGGATAAATGAAGAAAAATAAGAAAGAAATCTGTCCTGTCAGGCGATGTGCCCGGCCCATAGAGTATTCAAACGGTAACTCCCGGGTTGTTTTGTGCCTGCATGGCTTTACAGGATATCCCGGAGAGATGGCTTACCCTGCATTACGTCTCAGAGATTCCGGATGGGATGTCCGGGTTCCCCGGCTCAGTGGACATGGGACATGCGGGGCTGATTTCAGTAAAACAGGTGTTTCAGACTGGCGTCGGCAGATCTCAGATGAGTGGAAGAACCTGGTCTCCCGTTACGAGGAAGTCTGTGTACTCGGGCATTCCATGGGCGGATTACTGGCTCTGGATCTGGCTATCGAATACCCCGTGGGAAAAATTGCATTGATGGCCCCTCTTCTTGGTATACGAAAGCCCGGGATGATATTCTTCAAACCACTCTCTCTCCTGATTGAAAAGCGTTCTTATCCATGGAAAACCAACCCCTCTTTCAAATTTTTTGATGACAGAGACGATGATGATGATGCCTACCTGGGTTCCGAGTACTGGAGCTGGATATGGATGCGACCTCTGGCCGATCTAATCCATCTGCAGAATGTCACCGAAAGGAAACTTTCGAAAATATCCGGCACTGTTCTGGCGTTGTTCGGTGAAAAAGATTCGGTTATCGGCAAAAGTGGACGAAAGATTCTCGAGTCAGAGTTGAAAACAGAGTCTAAAGTCATGGAACTTTCAGGCTGTGGACATTACATACCCTATGAGCCCAATCCCGGAAGCAGGGAAACAGCCATGGATGAGGTAATCAGCTGGTTCGGGGGTTAAAATCAGACTTTATTTCCACGAAGATTAACGGCTCTTTCCTTCGATAGCCGGACCTCCTATCATTCCGATGGCCCAGGCCATTCCATGAATGCCGATGCGGTGTCCCGATGATCCTCGGAAAAGTAATCACCTATCAGACTGAATGTCAGCGGGTATATTCCCCCGATTCCGATTCCTGTAAGAATTCTGAGAAGAATAAATGAAGCGGTACTTTGAGTAAAAAATCAAAGCCCGTCAGGAAACAGGGAATCTTACCTACGGCAACAACGATAATTAAAAGCATTTTTCGGGAAATCCTGTCGGTAAACCAGCTTAAACCCATACTCATAAGGGCCCCGGCAAGTGTAAAGGCCGAACCGATAAAGCCCAGCATTTTTGCATCAATGTTGTATTCTTTGCTGATTCCAGGAAGTATCGCCAACATGATGCGTTGGTCGGCAAAGAGGAATACCGACATTAAAACAAGTAATGCCAGGGTGATTTTATCCCGGGAAGTCATAGTTTTCATCTGTGAATGATAACATAACCTTGACTATGGCCCAC
>QNBK01000063.1 GCA_003644105.1 Spirochaetota bacterium
CGGTATGAACTGCAGATAAGAACTCCGGGACACAGAAAGGGCCCGGGATATCGCTGCCGGATTCGGTATTCAAACGGTATAAACGCCGACAACCATTCCGGCCACATAGCAGGCTATGATGGGGCTAACCTTCTTCAGCCAGCCCGGCACCCCTACCACTCTCCCCGTTCAACAAGCAGTTTTCGGAGCCCATTGTAGGCCACTTCCCACTTGTAGCCCGAAGCACTGCGGTTAGGCTGCTGCAGTCGGTACTGGTTTTTTTCGTATCGGAATTCGAACTTCTGCTGCTTGAAGGTGTTGGCGGCGGAGGTTTCTTTGAGTACAAGACTGATGATTTCACCACCGGTTTCACCGACTTCAATCCGGTCTCTGTAGAGCCGGGCCTCTCCGGTAACAATCGGCTTCATCGGTTTGGCCCGCTCCCCTTTCATCAGAGTAACATCCGGGTCTCGAAGCAGCACCGGATCGGCTTCCCCAATACCGGCTGTCCCAGAGTCCAGCGCTTCTTTAATCCGGAGGACAAGCAGGCGGTCCTGCCACTTCACCCAGCTCCCTGGAGAATCAAAATCAGGTCCTCCCTGGGGATACTGAAAAAATCCATAACGGTCTATTTCCACCTTATAACCGCAACTGCAGAACAGGGTATTTCCTTTTGATTTCATGTTACCGACAGTTTCACATGAAGGGCAGAGATAATGAACAAGCTCCAGATGCTCGGCCCTTTTTCTGCTGTGAATCGGCACCATATTTTCTTTCTGCCACTCATAGTCATCATGCTTGAGGGCTTCATTGATACGTCGCTCAATCTCCGCAAGCTTCATCGTCTTGATTTCTTCACCGTCAATAATTCGGGTAAAATGAACGTCTATACGGGTCCGCCGGATCTGCCAGCTCCACCGTGGCTTGGTGAGATAACCGCCTTTGAAAATCGGCACAATTACCGGTACTTTGAGAAAACGCACCAGCTTGGCTGTCGCAGGAATCAGCTCTTTAGACCTGCCGTCCCAGCTCTGCTCCCCTTCGGGAAAGATTCCCACCGGATAACCCATGGAAACCGCCTTTTTCAGCCCCTCAATGGTAATCATGTCCGATTGACCTTTAACCTTGGGGATTACCCCTCCCCAGATTATGAGGTTTTTCACCAGATCTCGAATTACCCCATCTGAAGCCACCCAGCGTATCGGCCTCAGCATGGCAAAGCAGAGAATAAAAGGGTCCCACTGGTTGGTATGATTCGGCAGAAACATGAAGGGGCCCCGGGTGGAATAAACCACTTTGATATTTTTGTAGCGGACATTCAGTTTTATGGGAATGACAACTCCCAGAACAAATTTTGATATCAAATTCATCAGGGCATTTATCAATACGAAAAGTATTTTTTTTATCATATTCATTTTTCAATACTAAATGACCTCTCCCGCCCTGTCGAGTTAAGTTTCCCCGGTATTCCAGGCCCTTCCCATAGGGGCATTTTTCAGTAGAATAATCTTCATTACACCGAAATACAGGAGAAACAGTCATGAATCCCCAAGCCGCCGAACTCAACGCCGTCCTGAAAGCCGAAGGACATGCCGCACTACAGCTCCTTTCCGAAAAGGGAAAGGCTATCTTTTTCCCCCGTAAGGGCCTGGTGGCCCAGGGTCTTGATGCAAAGGGTAAAACTATCAACGCCTCAATCGGAGAGGCGAAGGAAGACGATGGTACACCTCTGCGCCTGGCCCCCCTGGCTAACCTCATTAACATCCCTCCGGCAGATGCCTTCAGCTACGCCCCGAGCTTCGGTAAGCCCGCTTTACGGGACCGCTGGGCCGAAATGATACGGGAGAAAAACCCCTCCCTGGGAAATACGCCTTTTTCACGGCCGGTGGCCACCAACGCCCTCACCCACGGACTGGCAGTTGCCGGCTACATGTTCGTCGATGAAGGTGATGAAATCATTCTGCCCCATCATTACTGGGGAAATTACCGTCTGGTATTTTCCGAGGCCTACGGCGGTGTGATGAAAACTTTTGAAACCTTCGACGGTGAAGGACCGGATGCCCGGTTCAACGTTGCAGCCCTGTCTGAGGCTCTGATGTCCGGTGGAGAAAAAAAATTACTGCTGCTGAACTTCCCCAACAACCCCACGGGCTACTCCCCGACGATAAGTGAATTTGAATCAATTATCGATGCGGTTGAAAAAGCCGCCCAGGCGGGTAAAACCATTCTGGCCATTACCGATGATGCCTATTTCGGCCTGGTATTCCGGGATGGCGTGGCCGGGGAATCCACATTCACCCGCTTTGCATCCCTTCATGAGAATGTTGTGGTCTGCAAAGTGGACGGTGCAACCAAGGAAGACTACGTCTGGGGATTCCGGGTGGGCTTTATCAGCTTCGCCGGAAAAGGACTGAGCGCTAAAGCCCTTGCCGCTTTGGAAGACAAGGCCGCCGGCCGGGTAAGGGGCAGCATCTCCAACGATTCTCACCTGGCCCAGTCCCTGCTTCTGGCCGCCTACGACGATCCATCCTACGGATCAGAGAAAAAACGGGCTTTCAACCTGCTCAAAAGCCGGCATGATGCCCTGGTTGCCGAGTTGAAGGCCCATCCCGAATACTCTGAACGGTTCACCGCTCTTCCCTTCAACTCGGGGTATTTCATGTGCGTTAAAGTGGCCGGAGGAGATGGAGAAGCGGTAAGACAGAAACTCCTGAAGGACTATGATACCGGGGTAATTGCACTGGGCGAGCTTGTCAGAGTGGCTTACTCCTCCCTGCCGGAAGCTCAGATTCCTCAGCTGTTTTCCAACCTGTACTCCGCCTGCGGAGAGGTTTAACTCAGGCCGCTTAAAGCCAGGCGCCGCCGTCTTCCAGCATCTCGTCCTCTACCGGTAAACCGAAGTACGCCAGTATTCCCGCCTGAACCTCATCAAGACGGGTAATACCCCGGAAGGCGTTCCGGGCCGTTTCGTTGCGGCTCAACAGCAGTACCGGCACCTCGTTACGGGTATGGTCGGCGGTTTCGGCATCTTCACAATTCCCATGATCGCTCACCACCAGGATGGCGGTGTCCTGAGGATCGGTTTTCTCCCTCAGATGAACCAGAAAGCGGTTCACCTCTTTCAAAGCCCTTTCCAGATCTCCCCGGCGCTTTTTGTGGGCGTAAGTGTCTGTAACAAAGTACTCGTGAAAAACGAAGTCCGCCTCTCCCAGGATGTTCACCATGAGGCCGGCGGCCTCTTCGGGTTCAATCAGGGGAATATCATACCCCCTCTCCCGGAGGGACCGGTTGGTAAGATCGGCAAACAGAGCCTTTCCTTCATGGTAATCCGAAAGGAGCCGGAATGATGTACCGGAACTGCGGATGGACAGGGCTGAAACCGGATAGGCGTTTCTCCCCCGTTTTTCCTGAAGATCGTCTCTTCGGGTGAAGTATTCAGGGGAATACAGATTTGACGCCGTTACCTTCACGCCCTTTTCAGCCAGCAGCCGCAGGACATTTCTTTCACGGACGAGATTCACCAGTGTTTCATTCGGCAGAGCCGTCAGATGGTACCCCAGGAGGGCCGGTGCATTGGTTCCGCACATGAGCATGGCCTGTCCGGTGGCGGACTGGGGAAGCCCCGGAACACCTCCGGCGGCATCGGCGGAAAACAGAAAACCTTCGGAAAACTCCGTAGGCGCGGATTCTTTTACAAACGGAATATCGGCAATACCATCGAGAAAAAACCGGGCGGGGTTTGATTCATCATTTTTACCCAGTCCGAGTCCATCGACGAAGAACAGCAGCAACTTCATTCTGACAACTTACACAATCGGATGATACTGAGTCCAACCCCCCCCGGTGAAATAATTCTTGCACAAATAGTAATTATTAGGTAATATAGATTAATTATTATATATAAGCCTTTATCATAACAATAAACGTGTTAGCCCTCGGCCGCGGCAGGGGTCAATTTATATTCACAATCAAAGAGGTTGTACCATGAACCGTATTGTCGAAAAACGAAATCTGTCAGAAGACGTCTTCCGCTTTACCTTTGAGGCCCCGAACATCGCCCGGGAAAGAAAGGCCGGACAGTTTCTTATCGTCCAGCTGGACAACGATTTCGCCGAGCGTTTTCCCCTTACCATCGCCGATGCGGACAAGGAGAAAGGAACTGTGGATATCATTTTCCAGGCTGTAGGTGCATCCACGTTGAAACTGGCGGCTCTTGAAGAAGGGGACTCCATCGCCAACGTTCTGGGTCCTCTGGGAATGCCCACACATATTGAAAAATTAGAGAACCCGGTAGTCTGTGTCGGCGGCGGTATCGGTGTGGCACCGATGCACCCCATTGTTGAAGCCAACAAAGCCGTCGGAAATAAAATCATCGTAATTATGGGAGCCCGGAATAAAGATCTTCTCATCATGGAAGAAGAGATGAAATCCCTGGCCGATGAACTTATTATCGTTACCGATGACGGCTCCTATGGACGCAAAGCACTGGTAACAGAGCCCCTGAAAGAACTCTGTGAAGCCGATACCCCTCCCTCCCAGGTTGTGGCCATCGGACCGCCGATTATGATGAAGTTCTGCGCGGAAACAACCCGCCCCTTCAAGGTTCCCACCATGGTTTCCCTGAACACCATCATGGTGGACGGAACAGGAATGTGCGGCGGCTGCCGGGTAACCGTTGGAGATGAGACAAAGTTCGTCTGTGTGGATGGACCGGAATTCGACGGTCACAAGGTGGACTTCAACAACATGATGCTCCGCCTGAAAGCCTACAAACCCCAGGAAGAAGACCATAAATGCCGGGTTGGAACGAGTTCCGGAGGAACGAAATGAGCGAATACGTATCACCGGGAGTAATGGAAACCGAAGCTGCTGAATTGTGGGAAAATCTGGGCGGCCGGGAGCTTTCGGTTAAAGAGCGCCGGGTGATCGGTCAGCAGGATATGCCCACCCAGGATCCCGAAGACCGCCGCTGTAATATGGAAGAAGTGGCCATCGGCTACACTGAGAATCAGGTTAAAGTGGAGGCCCTCCGATGCCTCCAGTGTAAAAATGCACCCTGTATTGCCGGTTGCCCCGTGTCCATCGATATACCGAAATTCATCGCCTATGCCGCAAAGGGTGAATTTTCCGATTCCATTGCCGTTATCAAGGAATCCAGCCTCCTTCCGGCTATCTGCGGAAGGGTCTGTCCCCAGGAAAAGCAGTGCATGCTCCCCTGTACCGTGGGGAAAATGCTTAAAGATCCGGAAAAATCTGTGGCCATCGGACGTATAGAACGCTACGTTTCCGACTGGGAAATGGAGCATGATGCTGCTACGCCCATCCCCGTATCTGCCCCCACCGGGAAAAAAGTGGCGGTAATCGGCTCCGGGCCCTCCGGGCTTACAGCGGCCGCTGATATCCGCCGGGAAGGCCATGAGGTAACTGTTTTTGAAGCCTTCCACAAGCCCGGCGGTGTAACGGTTTACGGCATCCCCGAATTCCGCCTTCCCAAGGCCATCGTTGAGAGGGATGTTGAGAACCTCGTTGCCATGGGTGTGAATTTTGAAACGAACTTCCTGGTAGGCCGAACGCGGAAAATCAATGATATGCTCGCCGAAGACGGGTACGACGCCCTTTATATCGCCACCGGTGCAGGACTGCCCAAGTTCATGAATATTCCCGGAGAAAACCTTGTGGGCGTTTTCTCGGCCAATGAATACCTTACCCGGTCCAACCTGATGAAGGCCTATGCCACCGACAAGGCGGAAACGCCCATGTATTCGGCAAAGAAGGTCTGCGTCTTCGGTGGTGGTAACGTGGCCATGGATGCCGCCAGAACCGCCGTCCGCCTGGGGGCTGAAGAGGTTCACATCGTCTACCGGCGTACCGAGAATGAACTCCCCGCCCGTATTGAGGAAGTACATCATGCCATGGAGGAAGGTGTAGTTTTTGATTTTCTCACAAGCCCCACACAAATTTTCGGCGATGAGGAGGGACGTGTAACCTCCATTGAATGCCTGCGCTACGAACTGGGAGAACCGGATGATTCGGGCAGGCAGCGCCCTGTTCCCATTACGGGCAGCGAGTTCATCATGGAGTGTGATGCCTGTATCACCTCTATCGGCAATGCGTCGAACCCCCTGATCAAGCAGACCACACCGGATCTGGAGGTGAATAAATGGGGCAACATCATCGTTGAAGAGGCCACCGGTAAAACCTCTATCGATAAGGTTTATGCCGGAGGTGATATTGTTCTGGGAGCGGCAACGGTTATCCTGGCCATGGGAGAGGGCCGCCGGGCGGCAAAGGCCATCAACGAGCAGCTGGCCGTATAGAAATACATTACTCTGGCCGTTCCGTTTTGCCGGGACGGCCATTTTTTTTGCTGCAGCCGGATTTTCCTCAGCAAACAGGCAGAACCATACAAAAGTGATCTTTCAAAACTGGAATATTTCTCATTGACAGCAAGATTATGATAACTTAGCGTTATTGTCGTCCTTGATGGACATCTTTCAATACCTTAAAAGGAGTAAGTTTATGAAAAAAACGCAGAAGATTCTTGTGTTGTGCCTGATTATCGGTCTGGCAGCAGGCTCGTTTGCCTTCACCAGCTGTAGTCAGAAAATTGCAGGAACAGATTATTCCCCGGAAATGGATACCTGGGCGCAGAAAGCTCAGCTGGGAAAATACGACAAAAAACAGGACTGGGATGAAATTATCGCCCTGGCCAAAGAAGAAGGCGAAGTAATCATCTACTCTTCATCTTCAAGAATGGCCGCAGTCGGGAATTCTTTCAACAAGATATACCCGGATATCAAAGTAACTTCCCACGATCTGGGATCGGTGAAGACTTTCGAAAAAACAGTTGGAGAACAGGAAGCCGGAATTTTCAATGCTGATATCATTACAACCGGCGGAAGCGGAAACTTCATCTACGACCTGATTGCAAACAACCGGGTTGTTAATTTTGTACCTTCCATGTTTGCCGACCGAATTGCAAAAGAAAACAAAGAGCCTGCGCTGGTCCGTATCATGGAGGCCATTGTTTTCATGTACAACACCGAAGTTAACGATGCTCCTCCCATTACCAATCTCTGGGAGCTCACTACCGAAGCCTACCGGGGCAAAGTTGTCATAAAGGACCCTCTGGCTTCATTGTCCAACCTGATGGGTGTGGCAACAATCACGCAGCATGCCGATGAAATGAAGAAAGCCTATAAAGATTTTACCGGTGAAGATATTGTTTTGAGCGAAGGCGTACCGGATGCCGGTTATGAGTTTCTTTACCGCCTGCTCCATAACGACCTGATTATCCTGGATTCCGGAAGTAAAACAACCGGCGCTTCAGGAAAAAAAGGCCAGACCGATCCCCCGGTATCAATCACCTCTTTCACATATCTGCGTTACAACGGTACCAAGGAATATGTGAACGGATTAGTCTACCCGGTAGAACCTGCCGACGGTGTTATTTATCCCACCTATACGGCAATTGCCGCCAGAGCACCCCATCCCAATGCAGCTAAACTCTTTACGGCATACATGCTGGGAGATCCTTCCATAACATTGGATACAGTAATCGAAAAGCCCTTTACCGAAGGAAAATCCCTCGAGATTCTCCAGGGATTGGCACCTTATTACGAAATCGGATCTGTCAGTCCCCGAGATGATGTACCCCTTCCTGAAGGCGGTGAGGCCTGGAATGAGATGAACATGTGGGTGGTTGATCCTGAGTACATGTGGTACGACGCACCAAAAGTTCAGGATTTCTGGATTAAAGAATCCGCAAGATAAAATCTTCCGTTAATTTAACCATTACAGGGGCTGTATTCAGCCCCTGTAATCCTTTCAAGCCAGGTTGGGAAATATATGTTCAAGACTCTTAAATTCTACAGGGCAAAACTGAGATCAAAGCCGGAGCTGATTCTCTCCATTTTTTTCATCATTGTCTTTTCATTTCTGATTGTTGTTCCGTTTCTGAAAATGATTCACACAACATTTACCTATCAGTCCTACGACCTGCGTCTTGCCAGAGGTGCTGTACAAGGGGCCTTTACCTGGTTCCATTACCAGAGAGTTTTTGCCAGTGATTTAACAAAATCGTTCTTCATCACGCCTCTATTAAACAGTATCGGTGTGGGCTTCAGTGTAACCATCATCGCCATGATTCTCGGATCCCTCCTGGCCTGGTTGTTTGTGAGAACTGATATTCCCCATAGAAAGTTTTTTCAAACCGTTATTGTTGTTCCCTACATGATTCCATCCTGGGTTATTGCTCTGGCATGGCAGTTGTTTTTTCAGAACACAAGAATCGGCGGGCAGTCGGGCGTACTCAGTACCTTTTTTCATATTGATGTGCCGGACTGGCTTTCCTACGGTTTTGTACCCATCGTTATCTGCCTGGCCCTTCATTATTATTCCTACACTTTTCTTCTGATGTCCGGAGCCCTGCAGACCATCGACTCTGAACTGGAAGAGGCGGGATCCATTGCCGGACTGAAACGCAGGGAAATCTTGAGAAAAATAACCTTTCCCCTGGTGCTGCCGGCTCTGGGATCTTCCTTTGTACTCACGGTAACCAGAAGTATGGGAACGTTCGGAACCCCGGCATTACTGGGACTCCCGGTTCGCTTCTTTACTCTTCCCACACAGATTTACGCCATGATAAATGCCAGAAACATGGGTGACAGTTTTGTCCTGGCCTTAGTCCTTATTGTCATGGCCATTACAGCCATATCTATAAACAATAAAATTATCGGGGTACGTAAAAGTTTTGTTACCATGAAGGGCAAAGGGTTCAGGGCAAAACCTATGGAACTGGGTAAAGCAAAGCCTGTTCTTGTCGCACTTCTGATCGTTTTTATCATTATGATAATCGTACTTCCCATTATTATGCTTACATGGAGCACTTTTATGCTCCTTCCCGATAATTACTCGTTTTCCAACCTGACAAGCCACTTCTGGGTGGGAAAAAGTGTTGCCATGATTTCAAGTGGAGAACCGGGCATCTTCCGGAACCGGGGTGTGCTCAGAGCCACATTGAACTCGGTTAAACTTGGTGTGCTGGCCTCTATTGTAAATGCTTTTTTGGGGCTTCTGATCGGTTATTCGGTTGTTAAAAACCGGGGAACCCGATTATCCAAACTCATTGAAGGGGTTGCCTTCGCACCTTATGTCTTTCCCGGTATAGCATTCAGCGCCATATACCTGGGCATGTTTTCAAAGTCTTTCGGGCCGATTCCCGCAATGTACGGTACCTTTTCTCTGATTCTGCTGATCGTGATCGTGAAAAATCTTCCCTTCTCATCACGCTCCGGTATTGCCGCCATGCTGCAGGTGGATAAGTCCCTGGAAGAAACGGCCAGTATACAGGGAATACCCTGGCTGAAAAGATTTCGACTGATTATCCTCCCATTATGTAAAAGCGGGTTCGTTTCCGGAATGCTTCTTACCTTCATCACGGCCATGAGGGAACTCTCACTGGTAATTCTCCTGGTTGCACCGAATACAGGTTTACTCACTACGATGATATTCAGCTACAAAACCCAGGAACAGACCCAGCACGTTAATGGAGTAACACTCATATTGTTAGTAATTATTATTTTGGCAAATATCATTATTAAAAAGTTTGCCAATACCAAAACCGGCCAATCAATAAATCTAGGGTAAGTGATGAGTAAAATCAGTCTTGATAATTTAACAAAAAAATTCGGTATAGTAGCGGCTGTTGATGGTATCAATCTCGATGTTGTAGAAGGTGAATTTCTCACCCTTCTCGGTCCCTCCGGCTGCGGTAAGACAACCACCCTGCGGATGATTGCCGGCCTGGAAGAACCCACATCCGGAGAGTTGTATTCCGATGAGAAGGTTTTGTTTTCAAAAGAGAAAGGTGTGTACGTTCCCCCTGAGATGCGGAATCTCGGCTTTATGTTTCAAAGCTACGCCCTCTGGCCCCATATGAATGTAACCAGGAATATCACTCTGGGCCTTGAGTCAAAAAAAATTCCATCCTCAGAGATTAAAACAAGGGTGAATGACGTTCTAAACAAGGTTCAGCTGAAAGGATACGAAGACCGATTTCCCTCAGAACTCTCCGGGGGACAGCAGCAGAGGGTGGCCCTTGCCAGAATGATTGCCGCAAAATCTGATATTTTTCTGATGGACGAGCCCCTCTCCAACCTGGATGCCATGCTCCGTATTGATATGAGAAGTGAGCTCAAGCATCTCCACAATGAGTTGGGAGCCACAACTGTGTATGTTACCCACGATCAGGTAGAAGCTTTAACCTTATCAGACCGTATCGTCGTAATGAACAACGGTAAGATTATACAGTGTGATACGCCGGAAGCCATATACATGAATCCTCAGAATCTGTTTGTTGCAAAGTTCGTCGGAAGCCCTCCCATCAATCTGATGAAGGGTAGAATTATTAAGGAAAATAATAATCTATTTTTTAAAAACAAAGCTATAAAACTGGACTTAAAAGGGGTTGTTGCCCCCGAAACTGAAAGCAGCGACATCATTGCCGCTGTACGGGCTGAAGATATCGAGGTTTCTCCCAGCTCTTCGGAGAACCAGTCCGAAGCGTTTAACGTTTACTCCGTTCTGCCTGCAGGCAGTGAAACTATTATCACTCTCCAGCGGGGAGAGACAGAACTCGCCGTTAAACTATCCGGATTCTCCAGCACAAAGATGAATGACAGTATCTCAATAAAAATTCGTCCTGAAAAAATCTCATTCTTCAATCCGGAAACCGAGGAACTGATTCGGTAAATATTACCATACCCCCGGGCTGACCGGGATTTGTTAATCAGGTTTATCCTCAGACTCATCTTCGGATTTTTCTGCCGGTATTTCTGCAGTTTCCTCGGCCGCTTCCTGCTCTGCAACTTTTTTCGAGTGACAGTCGGTGCAGAGATTATCATCCATAAAGTAAATGGTTTTAAAATCAAGGGTGGCATCACATTCCACACATTTGAGCTTATAGGGGAAAACCCTCGCCCGCAGCAGATAAAGCACGAGAGCAACAATCCCAACGGCAAGAAACAAATACTTATCACTTAACTCTTTCTCAACTATAAATGCGGCCACTGTGGTAATTAGAAAGACGGCGATTGCCTGAAAAAGAGACGACATTCGTTTTTTTCCTGCCGACTGACCATACTTTCGAAACAGCAGGTTGGGAACGAGAACGATAACAAGAGGCCATATACCGAGACCGGCAAGCCATGTGGAGACAACTAATCCATTTATATCCATATCGCGCCTATCATACGCGTTCAAGGCCCGACTGGTCGAGATGCCCAGGGGAGCCGTACACCGAAGCTGGTCCATTCCCCGGGAATACTTTCATAGGAGAGCTTTCCCCGATGGGCTTTTATAATATGATCGCAGATAGAAAGTCCAAGCCCTGTATTGGTTTTCGTCAGTTTGGTTGTAAAAAAAGGTTGAAATACCGACTCTTCAAGATCTCCGGGGATTCCGTGGCCGTTATCCGACACTTTCACCTGATAAAACTCCCCGCTTTTTGATATTTCAACAGCTATAACGCCTTCATCCAGCACGGCTTCCAAACTGTTCATCAGCAGGTTGATAAAAACCTGTTTGAGTCTGTTTTCATCACCTGTTATCCAGGCTGGATTAATCTGGAAATCCTTTTTAAGTTTAATACGTTTTCTATCAAAACGATGGCCAAGAAGTAAAAGCACTTCTTCAAGAAGCTCAACCAGGTTTACTTCAGACTTGTCTTTCCGTGGCAGCCGGCTGAAACTCAACAGGCTGCCGACAATTTCTGTAATCCGCCGTATTTCCTTCTGTATCTTTTCAAGCTTAACCAAACCGTCATCATCAAGGTTTTTAAGTTTCAACAACTCCAGATAATTATTGATGATACCAAGTGGATTGTTCACTTCATGGGCCACTCCGGCCGCCAGCTCTGCTGTGTATTGGTGCTTTTCAGCCTCGGTTAGATAATCTTTCACCGAAGCACTTAAGGAGGCATCCTCCAGGGTAAGAAGAGCACCAAGGTAACTGTAATCCTCATCATGAAGGGGTAGGATTCTTGCCTTGACAAATTTAGCCTTTCCGATGGCAACTCCCTCCCAGGCCCCCTTCCCGCGATTCGAAAGTGTAGAAAGAATTTCTTCATTAATCAGAGGGTCTTGTGACAGGATAAATTCTTCCATTGCCCGGCCGACAAGGGAAGAGGGATCTGAATC
>QNBK01000064.1 GCA_003644105.1 Spirochaetota bacterium
AACCACTGTACATTGTGCAGAAGAGCGGGAAGAGGAAAGATTTTAGATTATTTGGATATAAGTTGCCGTTACATGAATATGCTGACTGATAGTTGTTTCCCGATCTGTTTAACATTGACCATTACCCCGGTGAAATCGTATAGTCAATCAAGTAAATTCTAGAATAATCCTAATCCGGAGCGACGATACCAGATGAGTTTCGCCAAGCCCACATCCCTCGGTATTATTGCATGTCCCGGCGGCGAGTCCTTTGCCGAAGAGATTGTGGCCCATTTAAAAACCCTTTATCAGCGGCGTTTTGAAAAGAAGGCACAGTTTATCTCCAAGTTGTATGAAATGCCGGAAAAAGAAACATTTCGGAATCTCAATCTTTCAGACGACCTGATGAGTCACAGGGTTTCGGCTATCGGCAGTCAGGACGGTTATCGGTTTCCCTCCTTTAAAATTCCCTGTAAGTTTACACGTTTTGCCAACGGAGAGGTGAAAACCGAGATATTGAGAACAGTTAGAGGGCTGGATATTTTTATTGTTCAGGATGTGGCCAACGAAACTCCCGTCCGTCTGGGAGATGAGTACAGGACTCTGTCGATAAACGATCATCTGATGACTCTGATAACTTCAGCTGATGCAGCATTGCAAGCCGGAGCCCGACGGGTTTCCATGGTTCTGCCTGCATATCCCTACAGCCGACAGCATAAAAAGAAGGGCAGGGAAGGTCTTACCGCTTCCATGCTGGGACGGATATTTGAGAATATGGATGTTACCCGGATTATCACGCTGGATATTCATTCCCGGGAAATTGAACATACTTTCAAGGGCTTGAGCCTTGAGAACCTGCATGCCTCATATCAGATTCTCAGGACGGCCAGTTCGTTCCTCGATCTTGTGAATGAAGATCTGGTTGTCGTCTCTCCTGATACGGGTGCTATCGATCGGAATAAATTTTATGCTGATAGCCTCAAAAAACCTCTGGCCCTGCTGTATAAAGAACGGGACTATTCCCGTACATCAAAAAATGCCGCGGATTCAAATATCACCAGTGCCCGTCTTTTGGGTGATGTTGAAAATAAAACGGTTTTTATGGCCGATGATATGCTGGGTACCGGTGGCACATTAATTAAAGCCATGAAGCTGATTAAGGAAATGGGTGCCCGGAAGATTGTCTGCAGTGTTTCTCTCCCCTTATTTTCCGGAGATGCCGCATCACATTTTGATAAGGCCCATGAAGCCGGGTGGTTTGATTATGTTATCGGCACCAATGCTGTAAAACTCCCCGATGAGATTCTTTCCCGACCCTGGTTCCGTACGGCGAATGTCTCCAACCTTTTTGCCCGGGCTATCAGCCGGATTCATCATAACCGCTCGGTGGCACCGCTGCTGGACAATTCCAAAATGATACAGCGGATGCTGAGTAAGAAAACACGCATAGAAGGGCCAGACCTGTTTTCCGAAACCGGCAGCGAGCCTCCTGTAAAATGATACTTGCCGCCGATCTGGGAACCAGTTCTCTGAAAGCCGGTTTAATGGGATCTGACGGTAGTTTAAAGGCACGTGTACGGGTACCTTATCCTCATCCTCCGGGCCTTGAAGGTGAAGTTTTCAGCCCTCTTCAATGGGAGCAGGCTTTTTCAGAGGCTCTCAGGCTTCTTCCGGCTGCTGATATTACGGCGATTTCCATGAGCGGAAACGGCCCGACTCTTGTGGCCCTTGATAGAAACGGACAGCCTGTCTCGGGAGCGGAACTCTGGCTGTATCAGCATTCAATTCGGATTGAAGGCTCAAAATCCTACTATCTGCCGAAGATTGAATGGCTCAGGCGCAATGCCAGGGATATCTGGAAAAAAACCAGTTATATAATTTCGTGCCCGGAATACCTTCAGTACAGGCTTACCGGTCGGAAAACCATGACCCTGCCCCATGAGAGCTTTAGGAAATATATCTGGGATAAGCCGCAGCAGGACAGTTATGAAATTGATAGCTCCTTGCTTCCGCAGATGGTTCCTATGGGGGAAGTTGCCGGGCTTGTAACAGAGGCGGCCTCTGCTGAATTCGGCCTGAACACCGGGATTCCGGTGGTAGCTGCAGGATCGGATTTTATGATGGCTCTTCTGGGTTCCGGTGCGGTAATACCGGGTATGGTCTGTGACAGGGCGGGTACAAGTGAGGGAATTAATTACTGTACCGAGCAGCCTTCAGGTGATTCGAGATTGAGAGACCTGCCCCATGTTATCGAACCTTACTGGAATACTGCCGCTATACTATCCTCCACCGGATCTGTATTTGAATGGTATCGGAGGCTTACCGGACAGGAAAACTGGAAATATCAAAGAACACTGGATGAGGTTGAAAAAGTACCTCCCGGAAGAACTGCCCCGATGTTTTTTCCCGGATCCCGGGGGGATACCCTCTGGGAATTCGGCGGGGGGAGCTTCCATCATCTGGAACCGGGACACGGCCGGGCCGAGATGGGACGGGCGGTGATGGAAGCCATTGGATTTGCCGTGAGAAGAGGTATCGAACTCCTTGAGGAATCAAACCTTTCTGTTACTGAAATGCGGGTAACCGGCGGTCAGGCCAGAGGTAGGGTATGGAATCAGATGAAAGCCGATATTACAGGGAAGAGGCTGCTTATCCCCGAGACTGAAGATGCAGAACTTGCCGGATGTGCATGTTGTGCCGCAGCGGCATTGGGACGATTTGATTCTCCTGTTGAGGCTGTGGAAACCTATGTCCGGATACGATCTGTCATCGAGCCTGATCCCTCGAATGTATCCTTATATAACGATGCTTACCTGGGCTACAGAGAATCTGCGGAGGAATTGTTGAAACACTAGGCACAATCCTTGCGTCATTTTAAGGGATTTCTTGTTTAATCCGGGTTGACATAACATAGACCCGCAGATATTATCACCGACGCTTGCATGCCTCTGTAGCTCAGTCGGTAGAGCACAGCCATGGTAAGGCTGGGGTCATCGGTTCAAGTCCGATCGGAGGCTTTTCCTTCTCCTGCCGTTTTAATTCAGCAGGATCTTTTTGTAAGGGAGTATAGTTAATGGCAAAGTCAAAAAAAGGTGCAATAGAGAAAATTGCACTCCAATGCAGCGAATGTAATCGGAAGAATTATACCACTACCAAGAATCGTCGAAACATTCAGGGTAAAATGGAGTTCAACAAGTACTGTAAATGGGACCGGAAGGTTACGCTTCACAAAGAAGCCAAGATTAAATAGTTATCATATATAGGCTAGTAGCTCCAATGGTAGAGCGCCGGTCTCCAAAACCGGATGTTGTAGGTTCGAGTCCTGCCTGGCCTGCAAGTGCTAATAGAGAGGTATACATTATGAAAAAGATCAGGGCTTTTATCATGGAGAGCTACGGTGAGCTTAGAAAGGTTGTCTGGCCGAGCCGTGATTCTGTGATGGAATCTGCCAAGGTGGTGATTATTTCTATGGTTGTTTTTGCTCTCTTCTTCGGTCTGGTGGATTTTCTTCTTTCCCAAGGGATCCTTGCCCTTTTTAAACTGGTGTAGGGTAGGGGGATTCGATGGCCAAAAGCTGGTACGTTCTTCATACCTTTACCGGGCATGAAAACAAAGTTGAAAAATTTATACGGATGTTGATGGAAGACGGTAGTCTCGGTGATGCCGTTTCCGATGTTAAGGTACCATCAGAGGAAGTTGTTGAGGTGCGTAACGGAAAGAAGCGCACCGTGAATAAGAAATTTCTTCCCGGTTATATACTGATAGAGATGGATCTGCCGGACAGGGGTTGGAAAATCCCCTGTACGGCCATACGTAAGATACAGAGCGTTACCGGATTTGTGGGTACGGGTTTGAATTCCAAGCCTCAGCCGATTTCTGCCGATGAGGCAAAAACCATACTACAGAAAACCGGTGCTATTAAGGCTGAACGTCGTCTTCAGGCAAAACAGGATTTTCAGGTTGGCGAAGAAGTTATGGTTATTGAAGGTCCTTTTGAATCGTTCAAGGGAACTATTGAGGTTGTTAATCAGGAAAAAGGGAAGCTGCGGGTTATGGTGGGCATATTTGGTCGTGCCACTCCTGTTGAGGTTACCTTTGCCCAGGTAAATAGAGATTGAACTGACCGGCACCGATCTTTTCGGATCGGTGCTGTTCAAATATATTAAAAGCTTGGCGGATCGGAAAATATTCTGAGACCGTCAGCCCTCGCACGGGAGTTGCGGTTCCGCAACGTTCGTACCGCGATAGGAGGCCAGAAATGGCAAAGAAAAAAGTCACGGCGATGATCAAGTTACAGGTCCCCGCCGGTAAGGCTACACCGGCTCCACCAGTTGGACCGGCTTTAGGTCCCCATGGAGTCAGTGCGCCCCAGTTCGTACAGCAGTTTAACGACCGCACAAAGAATTACGAACCCGGTCTTACCATTCCGGTTGTTATTTCTGTCTATGCTGACAGAAGTTTTACCTTTGAGACAAAAACTCCCCCGGCGGCTGTTTTAATCAAGAAGGCCATCGGTCTTGATAAAGGTTCTGCGGAACCTCATAAAGAGAAAGTTGGTAAGATAACCAGGGATCAATTGAAAACAATCGCTGAAACCAAGATGAAAGACCTGAATGCCAACGATATTGATGCTGCTATCAGTATTATTGCCGGCACTGCCCGCAGTATGGGCGTAACGGTGGAGGGCTGAAGATGAAGCACGGAAAGAAATATAGAGAAGCCTTTGAAAAGGTGGACGTTGATAAGGTTTACGGGATTCAGGAAGGCGTCGACCTGGTAAAGGCAATGTCTTTTGTCAAGTTTGACGAAACTGTTGAGGTTTCTGTTAATCTGAATATCAAGAAGAGTCAGTCAATTCGTGATACTTTTGTTCTGCCTCATCAATTTGCCGCAGAAAAAAGAGTTCTGGTTTTTGCTAAAGGTGATAAGGCGAAGGAAGCGGAAGAGGCCGGTGCCGCTTATGTCGGAGCTGAAGACCTTGTAGAAAAAATCAAAGGCGGATGGCTTGATTTTGATATCTGTGTTGCCACGCCTGATATGATGAGGGAAGTCGGTAAACTCGGACCTGTACTCGGGCGCCGGGGGCTTATGCCGAATCCTAAGACGCGAACCGTTACCATGGATGTAAAAGGTGCTGTAGCAGAGCTTAAACAGGGACGAATTGAGTTTCGAGCTGATAAAACAGGTGTAATACACCTGGCTGTGGGAAAAGTTTCCATGGAAAGCGATCATGTAAAAGCCAATATAGATACATTCATCGGAGAACTGTCCAAAAAACGCCCTTCTGATGTGAAAGGTGATTTTATCAAGTCAGCCAGCTTGTCGTCCACTATGGGCCCCGGTCTTAAGCTGCAGATTCAGGAATAGGGAGTAAGTGATGGCTGAAGTTAATGTACAGCAGTACAAGATTGATGCAGTTGCCGAACTGAAGTCCGGCTTTGAAGATACACGCAGTTTCATCTTTGCCGATTATCGGGGCTTGACTGTTGATCAGATTTCCGAACTCCGGGACGCACTCAGGGAAGCCGGCGCCGAGTTTCATGTTATTAAGAATAATTACGCGAAAATCGCATTCAAGCAGATGGATCATGAAGATGTCGCTCCCTATCTTGTTGGACCGACGGCGGTGGCCTACTGTAGTGACGAAGCGGGTCCTGTTGCGAAAGCCATGCTCAAACTGGCTAAAACAATGCCTGTTGAACTCAAGGGCGGTTTGTTCGATGGTGAAGTATTTGACAGCGGAGCAGTAGAGGTTTTCAGTAAGCTCCCTACAAGACTGGAACTGATCCAGATGTTGATGAGTACCATGAACGCTCCTGCGCAGAATATGGTTTATGTGCTTAACGGTGTAACAACCAAGCTTGTTCGGACCCTTGCCGCTGTTCGGGAGAAAATGGCTCAGGAAAGCTGAGTCCAAGAACCTGGGAACAGGTTTTTATTTAGTTGTGAATTGACAATCGGGTAACGGCGTTGCCCTAATTATTCGATTGTTTTAAAAATGAACGATGTCAGTCTTCAAGCGGTTGTCTGCTGTTATCGTCATAATCTATTATTAGGAGAAGATAATATGACTACCGAAGAAATTCTTGATGCCATTGCAGGCATGACTGTTCTTGAGGTTTCCGAACTCGTTAAGGCTATGGAAGAGAAATTCGGCGTAACTGCCGCTGCTCCCGTTGCTGTTGCCGCAGGTCCTGCTGCCGGTGCCCCTGCTGAAGCTGCTGAAGAGCAGACTGAGTTTGATGTCGTTCTTACCGGTTTCGGTGACGGCAAAAAAATCAGTGTAATTAAAGAAGTCCGGGCCATCACCGGTCTGGGTCTCAAAGAAGCCAAGGAAATTGTTGAAGGTGATAATAGTGTCATCAAGGAAGGTGTTTCCAAGGATGATGCTGCTTCTGTGAAAGAGAAGCTTGAAGCTGCCGGCGCTACTGTAGAGGTAAAGTAATCGATACTCGATTGCGTGCGATTGCCAGTTAGTAAATCTCAAACGACCACCGGGATCTTTGTGTTCCCGGTGGTTTCGTGTCAGGGATTCGTTCCTGAGAAAATGTCCAGGGAGGATAAGAATGTTCGAAAGATCGCAAGAAAAGGGCCGAACCTTTATTGGTCACGACTATGATGAAGTCATCGAACTCCCGGATCTTATAGATGTTCAACTCTCATCTTATGAGAAGTTTCTTCAACGGGAGGCTCTTGTTTCCGGTGGAGAATTACACAGACAGGGTCTGGAGGAAGTATTTCAGACTATTTTTCCTATTGAAAGTGCCAATGGCGAGCTTATGCTCGACTTTGATTACTATAATCTTGATTTTACAGCCGTCAAGCTTACAGAGGCTGAGTGTAAGCGTAAGGGACTCACCTTCGGTGTTCCGATTAAAGCACGTGTTAATCTGATATTTCAGTCAACCGGTGAAATTCGGCAGAAAGATATCTATATGGGCGACCTACCCCTGATGACAAATCGTGGTACCTTTATTATCAATGGTGCCGAACGTGTTGTTGTCAGCCAGATACACCGTAGCCCCGGAGTGATATTTTCCCAGGAAAAGGGTGTCTACAGCTCCAGGATTATTCCGTACAGAGGCTCATGGCTTGAGTTTGAAATAGACCCCAAGAAAGAGCTGATATTTGCAAAAATAGACCGGAAGAAAAAAATCCTGGGAACAATTTTCCTTCGGGCCCTTGGTTTTGACAGCAGGGAAAAGATAATTGACCTTTTTTATGAGAAAAAAACGGTAAAACTTACCAGCAAACGGGAAAAAAATGAGTCTCTTGTAGGTGCTATCCTGGCAGAAGCCGTATGGATTCAACAGGAGGACGGAGAGAAGAAAAAGCTTTACCGTGCTGCTGAGAAGCTTCACCCCCATGATATAGATGAACTTGTTCAGGCGAAGGTTAAAAAACTCAGTATTATTGATATGGATCATGAGGATTCTCTTCACTCCGAAATGGTGCTTGAATGCTTTGACCGGGAAGAAACCCGTTTTAATAAAGACGATCCCAATCAGGATGAGCCCACAAAAGAAGAGGCTCTTGCCTCGGTGTACTCCGTTCTCATGCCCGGAGAACCCATCACCATCGATGCTGCTGAACGTGACCTTACCTCTATGTTCTTTTCTTCCAGGCGCTACGATCTGGGTCGAGTTGGACGTTACAAGCTGAATAAGAAATTTGATCAGGATGAAACCATAGAAGATATGGTACTCAACCGCCGGGATGTTGTTCTTACGATGAAGTATCTTATCAGTGTATATGTCGGAGAGAAACAGGTAGATGATATCGATCATCTTGGAAACCGTCGTATACGTTCGGTAGGTGAGCTTCTCGGTAATTCTCTGAAAACAGCTTTCAGCCGTATGGAGCGAATTGCCAAGGAACGGATGAGTTTGAAGGAAACTGAAACTCTAAAACCCCAGGATCTTGTCTCTATCAAGCCGATTGTGGCTGCCATAAAAGAGTTCTTCGGTTCCAGTCAGTTATCCCAGTTTATGGATCAGGTTAACCCCCTGTCCGAGCTTACCCATAAGCGGCGGCTGAACGCCCTGGGGCCCGGTGGTTTATCCCGGGATAGAGCCGGATTTGAAGTTCGTGATGTTCATTACACCCACTATGGGCGTATGTGCCCCATTGAAACACCTGAAGGCCCGAATATAGGTCTGATCGTATCTCTGGCCAACTACACACGCATCAACGATTACGGATTCCTGGAAACACCTTATCGTAAAGTTGTCAACGGTGTTGCCTCCAGGGAAGTTGAATATCTCTCTGCCATTGATGAGGAGAAGTATTTTATTGCTCAGGCGAGTGCCGCCATTGATGAAAAGGGAAAATTTCAGGAGAAAATGGTAGCCGTCCGGCGAAATGGTGACTATACAGTTAAAGAACCGGAAGCCATTACTTATATGGACGTCTCTCCCCGGCAGATCATCTCCACAGCGGCCAGTCTGATACCATTTCTGGAGCATGATGATGCAAACCGCGCCCTCATGGGCTGCAACATGCAGCGTCAGGCTGTACCTCTTCTTTTCCCAGAAGCCCCGTTAGTTGGAACAGGAATGGAGGGTAAGGCTGCTTATGACTCGGGGGTTCTTGTAAAGTCCGCCACCGAGGGTACCGTCAGTTATGTCTCCTCTACCCGTATCGATATCACAAAGAAAGACAATGAGGTTGACAGTTACAAACTGATTAAATACCAGCGGACCAACCAGGATACCTGCTTCAATCAGCGTCCGGTAGCAAAGCTCGGTGACAGTGTGAAGGCCGGAGATGTACTGGCCGATGGACCCTCTACCCGGAGCGGAGAGCTGGCCCTGGGTAGAAACCTTCTGGTGGGTTTTGTTCCCTGGAACGGATACAATTTTGAAGATGCCGTTCTGATTTCCGAGAAAGTTGTCAAGGACGATTACTACACATCCATTCATATCAAAGAATTCGTTACCGAAGTACGGGAAACCAAACTTGGGCCTGAAAAACTCACCAGAGATATCCCCAACATGGCAGAGAAATCTCTTGAGCATCTTGATGAAGAGGGTATTGTCCGTATCGGAGCCACCGCAAAATCCGGTGCCATACTCGTAGGAAAAGTAACTCCAAAGAGTGAAACGGAAACCACCCCTGAGTTTAAACTGTTAAACTCCATTTTCGGAGAGAAAGCCAAGGAAGTCAGAGATACCTCTTTGAAGCTTCCCCATGGTGTCGGGGGTACGGTTATCGATGTTCAGCGCCTCAAACGTAGTGAAGGCGACGATCTTAATCCCGGGGTTGATGAAGTTGTCAAGGTTCTTATCGCCACCAAGCGAAAGCTGAAAGAGGGTGATAAAATGGCCGGCCGCCACGGAAACAAGGGTGTTGTCGCCCGGGTTCTTCCCGAAGAAGACATGCCCTATACCGCAGACGGCATGCCCCTGGATGTCTGTCTTAATCCATTGGGTGTCCCTTCACGTATGAACATCGGACAGATTATGGAAACCATGCTTGGAATGGCTGGATCCCAGCTGGGTAAAATGTATGAAACTCCGGTTTTTCAGTCAGCTTCCACCGAAGAAATCTCTGATGAACTTGAGAAGGCCGGTTTGCACCGGGCTTCGAAGATGACCCTGCATGACGGCTTAACCGGTATACCCTTCGTTAATCCTGTTTTTGTCGGGTATATGTATTATCTGAAACTTCACCATCTTGTGGATGATAAGATGCACGCCAGGTCCACCGGACCTTATTCGCTGGTAACCCAGCAACCCCTGGGTGGTAAAGCTCAGTTCGGCGGTCAGCGTCTGGGTGAAATGGAGGTCTGGGCCCTGGAGGCCTACGGCGCTGCCAACACCCTGCAGGAGCTGATGACCATCAAGTCCGATGATATGATCGGTCGCGCAAAAATTTATGAAAGTATCGTGAAGGGGGATCCCTCAACCAGTGCCGGCATCCCGGAATCCTTCAATGTTCTGGTTCAGGAGCTGCGCGGTTTAGCGCTGGATGTCCGGATCTTTGATTCCAAGGGCAAACAGCTTCCCTTTACCGAGCGTGATGAAGAACTGCTGAACCGGCAGGGCGGCAGGTTCTAGGAGGAATCTATGAAGGAAATCCATGATTTTGACAGCCTGATGATCAAACTGGCCTCCCCGGAGCAGATCCGGGCCTGGTCTTACGGCGAAGTAAAGAAACCTGAAACCATCAACTACAGAACTCTGCGTCCGGAAAAAGACGGCCTCTTCTGCGAACGTATCTTCGGTACTACCAAAGAATGGGAATGTTACTGCGGAAAGTTCAAGTCCATACGTTACAAAGGTGTTATCTGCGATCGTTGTGGTGTGGAAGTTACCCATTTCAAAGTCCGCCGGGAACGCATGGGGCATATTGAGTTGGCATCCCCGGTATCCCATATCTGGTATTACCGGTCTGTTCCTTCCCGTATGGGACTGCTGCTGGATCTGTCAATAGCGGCTCTCCGGAGCATACTCTATTACGAAAAGTACGTTGTTATCGAGCCCGGTGATACCGAACTAAAAATGATGCAGCTCCTTACAGAGGAAGAGTTTGCTGAAGCGCGTGAGCGTTTTGGAATGAGCTTTACCGCTGGAATCGGAGCCGAGGCAGTTCGTACTCTTTTAGAAAATATGGACCTCGATGCACTCTCAGCTGAGCTGCGGGTTATTATGGTTGAAAAGGGTGCCAAGGCTGATAAGCGCCTCCTCAAACGTATTGAGATTGTTGAAAACTTCCGGGATTCGGGTAACCGCTCGGAGTGGATGATACTTGATGTTATACCGGTTATACCTCCGGAACTGCGTCCCATGGTGCAGTTGGATGGCGGTCGTTTTGCAACAAGTGATTTAAATGACCTCTATCGCCGTGTCATCAATCGTAACAACCGCCTGAAGAGACTGATGTCTCTGAACGCACCGGATATCATCATCCGGAATGAAAAACGCATGCTTCAGGAAGCTGTTGACGCCCTTTTTGATAACACCAAGAAGAAAAAAGTAGTTAAAGGTGCCTCCAACAGGCCTCTGAAATCTCTTTCGGACCTTTTAAAGGGTAAACAGGGCCGTTTCCGACAGAACCTTCTGGGTAAACGTGTCGACTACTCCGGCCGTTCGGTAATTGTTGTCGGACCGAAGCTGCAGCTGCACCAGTGCGGGCTGCCCACCAAGATGGCTTTGGAACTCTTCAAGCCCTTCATTATGAAAAAGCTTGTTGAGAAGGATGTTGTCTACAACATCAAAAAAGCCAAAACTCTGGTTGAACAGGAAACACCGGAAGTCTGGTCTGTTCTTGATGAGGTGGTTCGGGAGCATCCGGTGCTTCTCAACCGCGCTCCAACACTTCACCGACTGGGAATCCAGGCCTTTGAGCCCGTGCTTGTGGAAGGTAAGGCCATTCAGCTTCACCCTCTGGTCTGTCATGCTTTCAATGCGGACTTTGACGGCGACCAGATGGCTGTTCATGTACCCCTTACCCAGGCCGCGCAGATAGAATGTTGGACTCTCATGCTGGCGGATACAAACCTGTTAAACCCGGCAAACGGCCAACCGGTTGTTTTTCCCTCCCAGGATATGGTTATTGGACTTTATACAATGACAAAAGACCGGGCAGGCGATAAGGGTGAGGGACGGTACTACAGTTCCCCTGAAGAAGTGATGATGGCCGTCGAAAATGGTGCTGTATCATGGCATGCACTGGTTAACGTCAAGATCAGAGAAGAGTGGATCAATACCACACCCGGACGTGTTGTTTTTAACGATAAACTTCCCGATGGAGTTTTCTACGTCAACGAAACTCTGAGTGATAAACGAATCAGAAATCTTGTCATGCGCTCCTTCAAGGACTACGGCAATTACGTTACCGTTCGACTGCTGGACTCTCTTAAAAATATTGGATTTGAGTTTGCAACCCGTATGGGTACAACCATCGGTATGGATGACATCCTTGTACCTGATGAGAAAAAAGTTCTGATTAAATCGGCCAATGGTGAAGTTGATAAAATCCAGACTCAGTACAAAGACGGACATATCACATCGGAAGAACGTTACAACCGGGTTATTGAAGTCTGGGGTAAAACCAACGAAGACCTGGCCAATGTGATGATGGATCATCTGAAGGC
>QNBK01000065.1 GCA_003644105.1 Spirochaetota bacterium
ACAGGCTGCCAGGTGAAAACAAGATTTCTCCGGCCGGTCATGTCGATATCTTCTCCAGAAGCGGGAGAGGTTACAACCGGGCGTGAAGGTGTGGGCAGTTCGCTGACGGTGAACCGGGCACTTTCGCTGTCCGGGGCCTCCTGACCGAAGCTGTCCCGGGATTTCACCACCCATCGGTAGTTTCCCTCTTCCAGAGCATCAAGTGTAAGGGTGGGTTCAGTGGTTTGATAAAGCCGGGTTACCCGGTCGTTACTGAGTTCCACGGTGTAACGGCCCAGAGGAGGATCCTGATTCCAGTTCAGGGTAATCCCGTTTCTCAATGCATTCAGGGCCGGAATGGCAGTTCCGTTGGCCGGGGATTGGAGAACGGCTGCAGAATACTGGACAAAATCGCTTACATTGAAGCGGTAGGATGCAGTTGAACTGACTTTGGAGGCCCCTGCCGGGGGATTATCCCGTATTGAGGAGAGTTCCACGGTGTAGCTGCCGATCCCGCCGCTGCTTCCCAGGGTGAAATCTCTGATAAGACCGACGGCACGGTCGTCCCGGCTGATTACGGTACCGTCGGGAGCTTTCAATACCACACGATAGGCATCGGCCCCTGGAGCGGGATTCCAGGAGAGGGTGAGGGCGGAAGAGCCGATGAGGCTGACACTGGATCCGGGTTTCGGGCTGCTGAGTACCGGAGGGCTGAACTCCGAACGGAGGGTGAATGCACCCTCGGTGCTCTGTACCAGGGTTCGGCTGTTTTTATCCAGTATCTGTATTCTCCAGCTATAAATACCTTCGCCGGGAAGGGGTGCAGTGAAGGATTCACCGTTTACCAGACTTTCGATAATTCTGGTCCGCTCTCCTGGATCCTCATCGCTGATGCGGTCCAGCTGGAAGCGGGCGGTTCCCGGTACTTCTGAACGCCAGAGAAATGTGTGGGAAGAATAGGGCTCAATTTCTCTGGTTTCTCCGGGAGATGGATCCACCAGTTCAACTGATCCTGAAAGGGGTCGAACGATGAAACTTCGTATGTCGGAAGCCGGAACCGGAAGACCGTCGGCGGCAACGCCTTCTACCTGCCAGTAATAGGTTTCAGGTTCCGGAGCGGGGAGCAGTGTTTTCCAGTTCTCCGGGCCGTCAGTTTCCGCCAGTACATCACTCATACTCCGGCTGGAAGCTACTTTTAACCGGTAAGATACCAGTCCCTCCTGGTTTTCCCATCTGAAAGGAACCCCTTCCCGGACATCCAGAGCCGATATTGTTGCGTTATCCGCAGGATTCACCAGAGTTATCCTCTCGTGGCCCACACGCTGCTCCAATACAAAGCTTCTGGGGGTTACGGTAGGCGGATTTTCCAATATTCCCCGTCGATATTCGGGGGTTATCCTCCACCACCAGGTTCCGGAACTGAGGTTTTCAATCAGTATTGAACTTCCTGAAACTTCCCTGATAACGGGTGTTTCGGCAAATGAGGCTGTCCGGCTCATCTCCAGGGTGTAGGAATCGGCAAACCATGCCCTGTTCCACTGAAGAGATACCGCCGGTGCATCCCCCCTGAAAGGGATAACCAGATTTTCAGCCGGCGATATGGGGTTGGCCTTGCGTTCCATATCGATGGAAAACACGTTTATCGGGCCGGATTCATCCCTTAACGTATCAACAACCCGCCAGTACCAGAGTCCCGGGGGAAGGGTTAATCGGGCTTGAGATGCCGCTTCCATCCGGAAAACCTGAGCCTCGGATTCGTTGAAGGATGAATTTGACGAGACTTCGAGTATCGGTTTCTGCCAGTCGGCAAAGAGTTCCCAGGAGAAATCCACCTGGCGCTGTTCGTTGTATGTGAGAAGAAGATCGTTGGATTTGGGTGTTTTTGCAGTGAGAGCCACCTGTTCCCGGGTTTCAACACCGCTGGTCTCATTGATGTGGAGTACAGCATCGGTACCCACAACAGTCGAACCTTCTCTGGTTTTAACGGTAGCTTCGCCTTCGGTGACGGTAACACTGGTCTGTTCACCTTCTTTACGGTTCAGGTTTACCGATCCTTGATTGAAAGTGACAAGGGTGCCTTCGGCACTGACAGTGAGGCCGTTGGACCCCGAGGCGGAGATATTACCACCGACAAAATTGATGTTTCTGGTTTTCCCCGAAAGATCGAGGATGATGTAGGTGTCCGGACCCAGAGAAATCTCATCCAGAAGCTCATTTCCCGACTCATCGATATTCTTCAGGACAATTACAGCTCCTGAGTTCGAAGAGGTGCGGATGGCATCCAGATTGTAGACTTCCTCACTGCCGTTCAGGCTTCCCCATCGGGACTGCTGATTGTAGCGGCGCTGAGCCTGTCCCCTTATCTCCACGATTTCTCCGACAACAACACCGCCGACATTTTCGACGGTTCTGTTAAGTTCACTCCAGAAAACCCAGCCGAAGAAGGCTGAAGAACTTAAAAGGAGGACTGAAACGAGGATATTACGAATCGAGGATTTCGTACTTGACTTCATGTTCCTCCGAGTCGGATACATTGTTGAAATCACCTCTTATTCCAACTATGGTCCGCATCTCCTTTAATGTCCGGGGCCGGGATTCATCATCCATACGGCCGAGGACAGCATAAATCTGTTGAGGTTCTGCTTTTCCTTTAACCTTGATTTTATTCATGGGAACAAGGTGATAGATTCCTTTAACTTTGTCGGCGGTGTTCTGAGAGATGAGAATATCAGTCCCCATGGGTTTGTTCAGGGCTTCAATACGGCTGGCAAGGTTCACCGTATCACCCATGTGGGCCCATTCCATTTTCGTATTGGGATCGCCCATCAGTCCGACAGTTGCCGGGCCGCTGTTCAGCCCGCATCCGATTTGGAAGAAAGGCCGGGAGATACCGCCGCGGCCGGTGTTGAATCTTCTTAACGCATCCCTCATCATCAGGGCGCCTTCAATGGCACTCTCAGCGTTATTCGGTAGATCCTGCATACTGCCCCACACGGCCATTACCGCATCCCCGATGAATTTATCCACGGTTCCCCGGGTTGCTTCGACACAGGGCACCATTGCACTGAAGTACTCCGAGAGATTATCCAGAACCACCTGGGGATCTCCCATTTTTTCACTCATTCCGGTAAATCCCCGGACGTCGGAAAAGAACACGGTAACATTCTTGGTTTCAGCATGATCCGGGAGGGTATCACTATCGATCATCTCGGCAACCTGCTTGTTGATAAAGGCTTCGGTTTTTTCCCTTAAGCGTTCCCTGGCCTGGAGATGTGGTACCATTTCCATGAAGTTCCGGGTGAGTTGACCCACTTCGTCGGATGTTTTCGGTTCTATGGAAATAGCAGCGTAATTCTGGGCTTTAATCATCCTGGTGGCCAGGGTGAGTTCTTTAAGTGGTCTTGTGATGCCCTGAGAGAAGAAGAACACGGCCAGAACCGCCAGAGAAAGAACCGCAGCGAGTAACGACCAGTTCAGTATCTGAATGGACCTCACAACACTGAAGGCGTCTTTCTCCAGTACCGTTGTTACAACTCCCAGATTTCCTACAGGGATGAGTTTGAATGAACCCATCACCTTGACAGGGCCGTTGATGGTTTCTTCCTGGAAGTGGATCTGGCCTTCGGTGAGCCCCATGGAATACATTTCCTGAAAAACCGGGGAATCCCGGAGGCTGTCTCCGTTGAATACCCGGGTAAAATCCGGATGGGCCAGCATTTCACCCTGGGAATTGATAATAACAGTGGTGGTTTTTCCTTTCTGACTGCTCACACTTTCTGCCAGACTGCCGCCGATATCCGCCAGTATCACCAGGGCTTTCTGTTCGGATCCCAGAAGGAAAGGTGCGGCAAGAGCTATTACCGGAGCCTTCAGATTGGGGATAAATGGTGAGACATTCACCACCACCGTTTCACCGGAACGGGCTTTTTCCAAATCTTCAGCCCGGGCGGACATGATATTGTTGAGAACGGCCCGTTCATCGGATATGCGGTTGTCCCGGAACCAGTCCCTGTTGGCAAACTCAAAATTACTCCCGGGAACTCCTACGTACACCAGGGATTGATAGTTGTAAAAAAAGTCATCGATCAGGGATGTTGTGCCGCCGGCGGCAGAACCCACCTGGAAGAGGAGGTTGGAGAGATCGAAAAACTGTTCAATTTCTTTTTCCGCCTGTTTGGCCACGGTCTGGGACAGGGATATGTTGGTATCTTCCACCTGGTTTCTGATTTCACCTTTAAAGAAATAGATGGACAGATAGGCCAGAGTGGACATGGACAGGATGATAATTGTTGAAACAATCAGGATGAGCTTGGCACCTACGGGGAATTTTATACCCAGATTGCGGTTTTTTATTTTACTTTTTTTTCTGCGTCCTGCAGGTTTTAAATCACTGATATACTCTGTCTCTGCGGGAGCCTGAGCTGAGGCTCCCGGGGTTTTATACATACCCGGGGACACAACTTCTCTGATTATCACCCGGGGCTCATTGGATGGATCTATCTCCGGGGAATTCAGAATTTTGACAGTTTTTCCCTTGATGTCTCTTGAATTGAGCCATTTCTGACTGTCCTGTTCGGTATCGAGCAGCAGATAGTACGGCTTTTTGGCCTTGTAGGTTTGATAGTTTTTCCAGGGAATCCCCAGAGGGCCGTGGAGGAGAATCTCGGATTTCCCGAAGGCCTCATCCAGAGTTTTTGAAAGCTTTTCCAGATCAAGCTCCTGCTGATCCAGGTCGATGTAAACCATGGAAAGATAGCGGTCGGAGCGATGCCGCTTTCTGGCGAATGCGGGAACGGATATGGCGTGGCTGAAGGTTCTGTCCTGTCCTACTGTGAGCTGACGGCATGGGGAAACGAGATTCTTATTAATCTGACGGCGGCGGAAGATATCGGTTAAATCCCCGGTGGGAACCGGACGCTTGAGGCCGGTTCCCTGAAGAACGGCACTCTGACTGTCAATGAATACCCCGGCGGAAGGTTCTTTCGGACGGGCATCAAGAAAATCCCTGTTTCTCTTAAGTAGTGTTTTTAAAACGGCGGTAAGTTCCACCGACCATCGATAACGGCTTTCCTGCAGCTGATTGACAAATGCGGCGCCCATGGCGGTTATATCTGCAAAGTCGGTGAGTCCCAGGAATGCAGCTGCCCAGTGCATCTCCTTGAGAAGGGCGGCCATCGGGCCGAATGCCGACAGCTTGCGGGTTGTTACGGCTCCGTGAATTACCTGTTCCAGCTCTTTCTGCAGCTGTTCCAGTCTGGCCCACAGGGCGTTGTCATCAATTTTGTCATTCAGGCTCATCAGTTGGCCCCTCCGGCAGGTACATAAGGGCGTACCACTTCCCTATCTCCGGTATCGGCGGATAACTGTAAAGACTGAATACATGCAGGCGTGAATCACTCAACTTTCCTTTAATATTTCGGTATATAATCATTTCCATGATTCTCTACGATAAAACAGCTTTACTCGATTTCCCCCGCTTCGGAATACAGATCCCGGCTCTGGATTCAAGGAAAACCAGAACCATGGAAGCTCTGCACAGTCATCCGGAACTTTCGGGCCGGGAGCCTGAATGGCTGATTGACGGTTTTGATGATACCACCACCCTGGACGACCTTCTCCGGGTAAACTCTTTTGATTATGCTCAAGGGTTTTTCGATAAACGGGCACAGGAGCGCTTTAAAACCGCATTTGAGCTGGTGAATCCTGACGGCAGCTTCAACCGCTGGAATCCGGATGAAGCTCAAAGTCCTCTGGGAGAGATGACGCCGCTGTTGATGAAGATGATGGCAGGAACCCGGAAGGCCGGGGAAATTGCCCTGGAAAGGGGTTTTTGCCATTACATGGGCGGCGGTACCCATCATGGACATAAGGATTTTGGACATGGTTTCTGCCCCTTGAACGATGCAGCCCTGGCCATACGCCGGCTTCAGTTCGACGGTGCCCTGAATAAAGTCTGGATAATTGATATGGATGCGCATAAAGGTGATGGAACTGCCGCCCTTTTCAGCGGGGATAATTCGGTTAAAACCCTGAGTATACACATGGCCCGGGGCTGGCCCCTGGATGGCTCACTTCCCCCGTCTCACCCTTCATGGACCCCCAGTGATATTGATATTCCCATTGACAGCGGGGAGGAGCATCAGTATCTGGAACGGCTGAACTCGGGTATGAATGATTTAAAAGAAAATTCCACAGCCGATCTTGCCATCGTCCTGGCCGGTGCAGATCCCTGGGAACACGATGCCCTGCCCTCAACTTCTCTGTTGATGCTGACTCTGGAGCAGATAAGAGAACGGGATAGAATGACGTATCTTTTTCTTGAAGAAGCCGGGCTTCCTTCTCTCTGGCTTACCGCCGGGGGGTATGGGGAGAACTCCTGGAAAATTCACACGGAGTTTCTCAGCTGGGTACTGCCTCGGCGCCTGGGCTGAGATTCAGGTTAAAAGCAGTTTTGCCACCTCAAAATACACGGTTAATCCGGTAACATCGATGAGGGTGGACATCAGGGGACCGGCGGCCACCGCAGGATCGCCTCCGAAACGGTCGATGAAAAAGGGCACAAGGCAGCCCATCAGGGTGGCAAAAAGGACGACTGTGGCCAGGGATACCGACACAGTAAGGGCTTCCAGGGGGCCGAAACCCGGAGGCAGCAGTATGCTGCGCAGGAAAATTACAATACCCGTAGCCAGTCCTATGGCCATACCGGTGGCCAGTTCCTTCATGAAGGCCTTTCCAATCAAGTCGAAATGTAAATCACCGGTTGCAAGCCCCCGTATCATCAGGGTGGATGATTGAGTACCTGAATTTCCTCCGGTCTGGGTGATAACCGGAATAAAAAGGGCCAGAAAGGCAAAACGGGCCATCAGATTCTCATACCCGGCCATCAGGTTGGTTGTGATGGTTCCCGCCAGGAGCAAAAGCACCAGCCAGGGCAGACGCCGCCAGATGAGCTTGGGGATGGAAGACTCCATGTAGTTCTCAGCCTCACCGCCGATAGCACCCATGCGGTAGATATCTTCGCTCTGTTCCTCCCGGATAACATCTATCATGTCATCGAAGGTAACGATACCCAGAAGGCGGTTCCATCGGTCTGTTACCGGCAGGGCAATCAGATCGTGGTCCTGGAGAACTTTAGCTGTTTCTTCCTGGTCGGTATCATCCCGGACGCTGATAACGTTGCGTTCCATGATGTCGGAAATTTTCACATCGTCGGCGGTAATCAGTATCTTTCGGAGGGTAACAACGCCGGTGAGCCGCTGGAGGCTGTCCACAACAAACACGTAATAGATGGTTTCCAGCTCTTCCGGAGCTCTGCGGAGAAAATGAAGGGCCTGGGAAGCGGTAATACTGGCCCTCACCGCCGCGTAGCGGGTGGTCATCAGACCGGCGGCATCATCATCGTCGAAACGCAGAAGGAATTCGGCCTCTTTGCGGGCCTCATCGCTTAAATGTCCGATTACCTCGGAGCGTATCTCCGGTGAGACTGACTGAATGAGGTCAACAAGATCATCAGGATCCATCACTTCCAGAAGATCTCTTGTCGCCTGAATCGATAAAGCGGCTACCAGTTTCTGCTGATCCGCCGATGGGAGTTCGGATATCAGTTCACCCCGTGTTTCCTGATCCAGGGCAAGAAAAATGCCCAGGGCCTCATCTTCATCAAGTTCGTACCACCCGTCGGACAGATCGGCCACGGTGAAGTCGGTAACAGCTTTTTTCAAGGTTTCGCCATCAAACTCCAACAGGCGGAGCAGGCTGTTCATTGTCTCGGCCATTTTACCAGTCTCCTACCGGAAGAACTTCGGGTTCCATATGGAACCCCGTGGATTCTGCCACCTTCCCGGCCACCTCATCGAGAAGTCTTCGGATGTCGGCAGCTTTGGCAGAACCTTCGTTTATGATGATATTAGCATGCCAGGGGGCCACTGAGGCACCGCCGATTCTCAAGCCCTTCAAACCGCATTTTTCGATAAGAACTCCCGATGGGGCACCGAAGGCCCGGTTGTTTTTGAAAGCGCTGCCGGCGCAGGGAGCTTTGTAATGACCTTTTGATTCCCGGTTGTCTCTTTTTTCCCTCATCCCGGTTTTAAGGGCAGACGGCTCCCCCGGGGACATGGAAAAAGCCGCTCGTAAGATTGTGAGTTCGCCGCCGTTCCGGGTTTGAAAGGGGGAGTGTTTGTATCCCCACTCTTTTTTGTTCATTGTGATTCTGGATATTCTACCCGATCGGTCCATCGCTTCTATCCAGAGGATTTTTTCGGAAATCTCTTCATCGTAGCAGCGGGCATTCATCCACAGGGCTCCCCCCACAGTTCCGGGCATCCCGAAGAGAAAATCCAGACCCCCAAGGCCTGAACTCCCTGACATCCATGCGGCATCGGAAACCGGGAGGCCGGCCCCGATAACCAGAACCGGTTTCCCGCTGCCTGTCTCCCTGCCTGTCCCGCTTCCCTTATCCCCGGCAGATTCCACCCGGTATTCGTTAAAAAGCCGGGTATCCACAACCAGGCCCCGAATTCCCGAATCGGCAACCAGAATATTCGAGCCCCCGCCCAGGATGAACACATCCTTTTCTTCCCGGCGGGCAGCGGCGAGGAGAGACCGCAGATCTTTCCCGTCTGCGGGAACGGCAAAGAGATCCGCAGGCCCCCCTGCGGCGAAGGTAGTATGCCGCCACATCGGTTCCGATGCGATTACCATCCCTTTTATATTGAACATGTCCGGTGATTCGGTTATTTTTGCCACACGCTATTTTATTATCAAGCGGCATGATGCCGCAACCGGAGCGATATTTTGAAAACCCTGCGCTTATACAATTCAGACGGCCGAGAATTACAGGAATTCAAGCCCCTTGTATCCGGACACGCGGGTTTGTACTGCTGCGGGCCGACGGTGTACAACTACGCCCACATCGGAAACCTTCGGGCCTACACCCATTGGGACATACTCCGGCGAACCCTGGAACGCTTCGGTTATGAAGTGAAACACGTAATGAACATCACCGATGTGGGGCATCTCACAGATGATGGAGATGAGGGTGAAGATAAAATGCTCAAAGGAGCCCGGGAGCGGGATATGAGCGTCTGGGAAATCGCCGAGTTTTTCACCCGTGCGTTTTTTAAGGATATTGAGAGACTTAATATCCTTACCCCTACGGTGAGCTGTAAAGCCACTGAGCATATAGACGATATGATCGCCCTTGTTAAACGCCTGGAAGAGCGGGGGTTCACCTACGAGTCCGGGGGAAACATCTACTTTGACTCCGGCAAACTGCCGGATTACGGCCGGATGGCCCTTCTGGACCGGCAGAATCTGCAGCACGGTGCCCGGGTGGCGGTGGATACCAACAAACACAGCCCTCTTGATTTTGTCCTGTGGTTTACAAAAAGCAAGTTCGAGAATCAGGCCATGATGTGGGACTCTCCCTGGGGACGTGGTTATCCCGGCTGGCATATTGAATGTTCGGCCATGAGTTCAAAATATCTGGGTGAACGCATCGATATTCATACCGGGGGCATCGACCATATCCCGGTGCATCATACCAATGAGATTGCCCAGAGTGAGGGTGCATTCGGTCATCACTGGGTGAACTATTGGATTCACAACGAGTTCCTCATTATGAAAGAGGGGAAAATGTCCAAGAGCAAGGGCGGTTTTCTCACCCTGCAGAAGCTCATCGATGATGGCTATGAGGCTCTGGACTACCGTTATTTTCTTTTGGGCGGTCATTACCGTTCTCAGCTGATATTCTCTGAGAAGTCTCTGGACGGCGCCCGTTCGGCCCGGAAATCCCTGTTGGGCCGGGTGGCCGGTTTCAAGCGCGAGATTGATGGTTCTCCTCTTCCTGCGGTAATTGACCTCGGGAGTGCCTCTCTCTCCCGGCTTGAAGCCTTTGATGAGGCCCTCGGTGAGGATCTGAACACCCCAAGGGCTCTGGCGGAGCTGTGGCAGCTGGTTAAGGATGAAACCATACCTGCAGCTGAACGTCTGGCCGCCGTTCTTGATATGGACGGAGTACTGGGCTTGAACCTTGCAGAAGCCGGGGAGGAAACCGCCGGAGCCGGTGAGGATGATAAGCTTTCGGCTTTGTTAACCCGGCGGAAGGAAGCCCGGGAGGCCAGGAACTGGGCCGCTGCGGATGAGATTCGGGATGAGCTGGCAGAAATGGGCTGGAAGGTGGTTGATACCCCGGAAGGCCCGAGGTTGGAAAAAGCGTGAGAAAAGCGGTAACCCCCGCATCATTCGGTTGTTGTAATGAATGACAGGGGATTTCTTGACGCGGCTTTCGCCGATCTGTTCGACGATTTCTACTCGGATCTGCTCCGGGTTGCCTGGCGTATCTGTGGTCGATCTGATGTGGCCGAAGAACTCTGCCAGGAAGCCTTTCTGAGGTATTATGAAAGGCGGGAAAGACTCCCTGTCGGTGATGAGGCGAGGTACTGGCTCATACGAGTTGTAAAGAACCTTGCTTTTAATTATGAGAAGCGGCTCGGCCGTGAACGTGAAGCCTACCGGGTTTTTGCCCGGCAGCCCCGTAACGACTTACGGAATGAGGGTGAACGTTCCGTTCTGGTCGAAGAATCCCGGGATATTGTCCGAAAGGCCCTCCTGGAGATTCCCTACAAATTGAGGGTTGCCCTGATTTTAACTGAATACGCCGGATATCCTTATGCCGACATCGCCCGGATCCTTCATATTTCTGAAGGTAATGTGAAGATACGGGTGTTCCGCGCCCGGCAGCATCTGTCGAAAATTCTGCAGAAGGGAGAAATACATGTGCCCTGAAGCCTCTATGCTTTCAGCTTATTTTGATAATGAATTAAACGGTTCTCAAAAAGAATCAGTTGAGAACCACCTCCTTGGCTGTCCCGCCTGCCGGGCCACTTTAGAGCTGTTTCAGTCCCAGCGAGATAAAATGAGACAGGATAGTTCCGTATTTTCAGAGAACCCCGACCGCTTGAATGAGTTCTGGACCTATGTGGGAAAGTCCCGGATCAGCCGGATTCACGGTCCCCGGAGGATTGCCGTACCTCTGCCCCTGGCTGTGGCTGCAGCCCTGGCACTGGCGCTTGTTTCGATTCTGAACTTCCTGCCCATCGGCGGCAGTAAAGCTTCGGATGCCCCTGTAATCGTTGAAGCACTTCCCCAAACTCCGACGGTTGTGTCCTTTACAATTTCCCCGGGTGAACTGGATGACTTTTTTGCCGTACTTGAAGGCACTCGGGTATCCAATGCCGATTCAATTCATATGCTGCCTTCCGAATTCCCGGTATCCCGGTTCGGGGATCCTCTGATTGTCAGATCCGACAGCTTTGAGGGAGCCCCTTGAGAGATAAGCATCCACTTTCCGGAAGTCTTTTTCTTTCTGTTCTCCTTCTCACCCTCTGTATGGTAATGCCGCTTTCAGCCCAGGATGATTCAGCTTCTCTCAATGCCGATAAACTTCTGAAAGACGCCCTTTTATTCTCGGTGGATGTGGATGTCACCTCCTCCGGTGGGGATTCACAGCTTTGGAATACCAGAGTTGAAAAAATCACCATTCCCGGCAGAGCTGTGGAGGTGAGTCTTGAAGGTGATGATTCAAAACTGAAGGTTAACTTCACTCTTTATCCGGCAGAAGATGGAAAACTCCTGCTTGTAGCCCGTAGTGAAACCTGGGTTGGGGGAGAGTATTCCAGCGCTCTTTCCTCTCTGCCCGTAGCGTATCGTGATGAAGTGTATTACTATCCATTGGGCCGGGCGGAAGACGGTGATGATGATAGCCCTGTGGAAGTGAGAATGTCGATAAATGTAATTCCCTATCTGGAAACTCTGGATGACGCGGCCCGGGATGCCCTGGAGTCGGCCTTTAACTCCTCAGCTCAATTCGATCTATCGGGGGAGGACCCCTGATTC